>CAMQOJ010000045.1 GCA_947003375.1 uncultured Lachnospiraceae bacterium | reverse complement strand
GGCGGAGGCATGTGAGCCCTGCGGGCATTGCGGGGAAGGAGGCGCTGGCGTGGAGGGATGTATGAAATTGGAGACAGCAATGGTTTTTTTGATATTTTTCCCATTTCTCGCAGGAGGCCTTGCGTATCTGGCGGGGCGCCGTCCCGGCAGGGGAGGAGAGGCTGTGCGGGAGGAAGGGACTGGAGGGAGGCTGCGGGACGCCGTGGCGGGGGGAAGCGCGGTCCTGGAGTTCATAGTCATGACAGTCGTGTCATATCTTGGCATCAGCGCGGGGGCCGCGGCTTCGCTGGACATTCCGGAGGTCTGCGGCCTGGGGCTGCATTTTGAGATGGACGGTTTCCGGTATCTCTACGGCTGTGTGGCGGCGTTCATGTGGATGACGGCGGCCGTCCTCTCAGGAGAGTATTTCTCCGGGGAGCGCTGCCGGGGCCGCTTTTACCTGTTCCTGCTATGGACGCTGGGGGCCACCATGGGGGTGTTCCTGTCCGCGGACTTGTATACTACTTTTGTCTTCTTCGAGATCATGTCCTTCACTTCCTATGTGTGGGTGGCCCAGGAGGAGAACGGCCCTGCGCTGCGCGCCGCAGCCACCTATCTGGCGGTGGCGGTGGCGGGAGGACTGGTGATGCTCATGGGCATCTTCCTGCTGTACCATCTGCTGGGCACTCTGGACATAGGAGAGCTGTCCGTGGCAGAGGAGGCCTGCGGGGAGAAGAACCTGCTGTACGCCGCAGGGGCCTGCCTGCTCACAGGCTTCGGGGCCAAGGCGGGGGCTTTCCCTCTGCATATCTGGCTGCCCAAGGCCCATCCCGTGGCCCCTGCACCTGCCTCCGCGCTGCTGTCCGGCATCCTGACCAAGACGGGGGTCTTCGGCATCCTGATTCTGGGCTGCCGGCTGTTTCCCGGGGACAGGGCCTGGAGCGGCCTGGTCCTGGCCCTGGGGGCGGCTACCATGCTGGGGGGCGCCGTGCTGGCGGTGTTCTCCGTGGATCTGAAGCGGACGCTGGCCTGTTCCTCCATGTCCCAGATTGGCTTTATCCTCATAGGAATCGGGGTGATGGGACTGCCGGACGCAGAGGGAAGTGCGGAATACCGTATATTGGCGGTCCATGGGACATTTCTGCACATGGTGAACCACTCCCTGATCAAGCTGGTGCTGTTCCTGGCCGCGGGGGTGATCTACCGGAATGCCCATGCCCTGAACCTGAACGATATCAGGGGCTTTGGCAGGAGGAAGCCCCTGCTCGGCGCCATCTTCCTGACGGGGGCGCTGGCTCTGGGCGGGGTTCCCCTCTTCGGCGGCTATGTCAGCAAGACCCTGCTCCATGAGAGCATCGCAGCGTGCGGGGGCGGGGCCGCGATGAGGGCGCTGGAATACGCGTTCCTGTTCTCCGGCGGGCTCACGGCGGCCTATATGGCCAAGCTGTTCGCGGCGATCTTCCTGGAGAGGAACCAGGACCCCGTGAAGCAGGAGGGCTACGACAGGAGAGAGAGGTACATGAAGCCGGCCAGCGCTTTCGCCCTGACAGGGAGCGCTGCGGCGCTGCTGGTGTGGGGGCTGTGCCCACATGCCCTGATGGACAGGGCGGCCGGGCTGGCCCAGGGCTTCATGGGGATTACGGGGACGGGAGAGACCGTGGATTATTTCAGCCCCGGGAATCTGAAGGGCGGCCTGATCTCCCTGGGCATCGGCGCGGCGGTGTACCTGCTTTTCATCCGCAGGGCACGGGACGGCCGATATGTGGATGCATGGCCCGGGTGGCTGGACCTGGAGGAGCTTCTGTACAGGCCTCTGATGCTGCGTGCCCTGCCATGGGTGCTGGGCGTGGCGTGCAGGAGCCTGGACTGCCTGGCGGACAGCCTGGTGGTGCTGCTGCGCAAGACCCTGTACCGGGACAGCCCTCTGCCCTGTGAGCGGCCCGAGGGGAACGCGCTCACAGAGGGCGTCGGCAGGGCCATGAATGCGCTCCAGGGCCTGGGCAACCGCACCTGGCGCAGAAAGTCGCCGCTCCACAGGGACTATGTGCACCTGGCGGCGGTGAAGAACGAGCAGTTCAGGGAGACCAACCGCATCATCCAGCGGAGCCTGTCCTTCGGGCTGCTGCTGTTCTGCATCGGCCTGGCGCTGACGCTGCTCTATATTATCTGGTGGTAGGCGGAGATTCGGCTGCGGGTTGCTGCAAAGCTGCATGAGTCCGGAGGGCGCATTGCGGCTGCGCTATAGGGCCGGTGCGCCTCCCGGGGATGGGGCTTCGGGCCGCGGCCTCAGTTCTTCCGCGGGGCGTTGGCGCTGGCGATTCTTTTCAGGGTGGAATTGGTGCCCAGGAGCATGAACACATCGTCCTTCTTGGTGGGCTGGTCTGCGGGGGGATTCACCAGAAGCGTCCCGCCCCGCTTGACGGCGATGGCGTTGACGCCGTATTTCTCCCGCAGCTTCAGGGTCCGCAGGTCCTTGCCGATCCAGTCCGTGGGGGTGATGATCTCGCCGATGGAGTATTCGGAGGACAGCTCTATGGTGTCGAACATATTGTTGAACGCTAAATCGTTTGCGAGCTGGACGCCGATCTCCTTCTCGGGATAGACGATTTTGTCCGCGCCTATCTTGGTGAGGATCTTGCCCTGCTTCTCATCGTAGGCCTTGGCGATGATCTGGCTGATGCCCTGCTCCTTGGCCCAGATGGTGGCCAGCACCGAGGCGTCCAGGCTGTGGCCGATGGAGATAACCGCGCCGTCGAAATTCCGGCCCCCCAGCTCCTCCAGAGCCTCGTCGTTGGCCACATCCAGGCACATGGCCAGGGTGACGTAATCGGCGATGAGCCGGACCCGCTGCTCGTTGCGGTCGATGGCCAGGACCTTGCAGCCGTTGGCCTCCAGCTGCATGGCGATGCTGCTGCCGAAACGGCCCAGGCCGATGACGATGTATTCTTTTTGGGATTGTTTTTTCATGATGGATTCTCCTTCTTTCTACCCAATGATGACCTTACTGTCCGCATAGGAAATATTGTCCGCCGGCGTGCGGCTGTTGAAGACCAGCGCCAGGGTGATGGGGCCGATCCTGCCCAGGTACATGGTGAGGGCCACGATCAGCTTCCCGGCGGGGTACAGGGCCCCGGTGAGCCCCCTTGACAGCCCTACCGTGGCGATGGCGGAGGTCATTTCGTACAAAGTGTCCAGGAAGCCGCTGCGCTGCACGGCCAGCAGGGCGATGGTCAGCACCACCAGCACGGAGAAGCTGAAGGTCACGATGGCCACGCACCGGCGGATGGTTTCGTCCGCGATCTTCCGGTTCATGACGGTGACGTCCTTTTTCCCCTTGATATTGGCCAGCATGGAGGCGATGAGCATGACGATGGTGACGGTCTTCACGCCCCCTGCCGTTCCCGCGGGGGAGCCGCCGATGAACATGAACACCAGGTACACCAGGCAGGAGGCAGGCCGGAAGTTTTCCTGGGGGATGGTGGCGAAGCCCGCGGTGCGCAGGGTCACGGACTGGAACAGCGCCGCCAGCCCCTTTTCGGGCCAGCTCAATAGCCCTAAGGTGTCCGGGTTGTCGTATTCGAAGAGCAGGGTCAACGCCGTGCCCGCCAGAACCAGCGTGAGGGTGGCGGCCAGCACGATTTTCGCCTGCAGGTTCATCTTGCGGGGGTACGGGCCCTTTTTCCTGCGGGGCCCCGCCACCCTGGCCACCTCCCAGTACACCGGAAAGCCCAGCCCGCTGACGATGATCAGGAAGACCGTGGTGAGGTTTACGATGACATTTCCCCTGTACCCGCAGAAGCTGTTGCCTCCCAGCAGGTCTATCCCCGCGTTGCAGAAAGCGGATACCGCGTGAAAGACGCTGTACCAGATGCCCTTTAGGCCGAACTCCGGGATGAAGACAAATGCGTAGCCAACGGCTCCCATGCCCTCCAGGCACAGGGTCACCTTCAGGATGCGCATGGTGAGCCGCACCAGCCCGGAGAGGGTGTCCAGATTGTAGGCGCTCTGGATCAGCATCCTGTCCGACAGGGTGATCCGGCGGCGGAACATCCACAGGACCATGGTGGTGAAGGTCACGATGCCCAGCCCCCCGAACTGGATGAGCAGCAGCAGGACGATCTGCCCAAAGACGGAGAAGGTCTGGCCAATGTTGACGGTGGACAGGCCCGTGACGCAGATGCCGGAGGTGGACACGAAGAGGGCATCCAGGAAGCCTATGGACTGGCCGGGCCTGGTGCTGACGGGGAGCGTGAGGAGCACCGCCCCCAAGAGCGCGCCCAGGAGGAAGCCCAGCATGATGATTCCGGTGGTGGTGGTTTTTCGCTTTTTCATATCATGTATAAACGCAGAAACGTCCTTCCTTTTCTTTTTTGATTATGTCATCTTTACTGCCGGTATTGTGGAAGAAAATAATTCCAGATGTCAGTATACTACGAAAATCCGAAACTGTCAAAAACTGCCCTGGCGGAAACGGCGGCCCAGCGGCGAAGCCGTGAGGAGCAACATAGGGATTGCAGGAAAGCGGATAATGTTTTAAAATCAAATAAAGCGGAACCGGAAGGAGTGGATAAAATGAAAAGACCAAAGATGATCCTGTTCGACTATGGCCAGACCCTGGCGGACGAAGGGCGGTTCGACGGGATAAAGGGCACGGAGGCGGTGCTGCGCCATGCCACGGAGAACAGACATGGCTTCACGGCGGCACAGGTGCAGGCCGCCGCTGACGAGATCAACGCCGGACTGGGCCGGTTCGACCCAGCCAGGCGGCATCTGTTCCAGGTGGAGGTGCCGAACCATATGTTCACGGCATATCTCTATGAATCCATGGGCATCCGGCTGTCCCTGACGGCCAGGGAGACCGACAGAATCTTCTGGGACGCCGCGGCTCCGGGGACGCCCACGGAGGGCATCGAAGAATTCCTGGAGTTCCTGCGGGAGCAGGGCATCCGGGCAGGGGTCATCAGCAATATCGCCTTCGGCGGCGAGACGGTCCGGGAGCGGATAGATGCCCTGCTGCCCGGGCATACATTCGAATTTGTCATCGCCAGCAGCGAGTACCTGTTCCGCAAGCCCAACAGACGCATCTTCCACCTGGCGCTGGAGAAGGCGGGCCTGGGGCCGGAAGACGCGTGGTATATCGGAGACAATTACGAATGCGATGTAGTCGGCGCCAGGGAGGCGGGCCTCTTCCCTGTCTGGTACACAGGCGCGGCGCAGGAGCCTGCCCGGGAGGAGGCAGATGTGCTGACCGTTTCCCATTGGAGCCGGCTCATGGGGATGCTGGCGGAAGGCCGGGGATGAGGATGCCCCATCTGCACCCCTCCATTTGTGCCATATTTGTAGAACAAATGGGCATTGCTGTGCATAAATCGGTCGAAGAAATCCATTTCTTCTGCCGAAAAGCCCTCTCTTATCAGCCAGGTATAAGAAGGAAGTTGGCATCTTGCGGTATCGAAGCCGTCCTCCGCAGGCCGTTCGAAATGGACTTCAACCTTTTGGATTCCCTGTTCTTCGAAAACTTGTGTGTGCACGATTTCAGTACCGTCTGCCAACGTGATATAGGGATAAACCATGGAACCCTCTCCTTTCGGAAAACGAATTGCGGCTTTCGCCGGATGCCCTCATTATAACAGATTATTCTGCAAAAGTCATTGCTTTTTCCTGTTCATCTGAATGAGGATATCTTCCGCCAGCTCCTCCGGGGTGGCTTCTGGGCTGCGGCGCATGGCGCATTCCAGATGCTCGATCATCTTCGGGAAGAGGCAGGGGCGGACACCGCCCGCCAGGACGATTTTCGCCGTCTCCGTCAGCAGCCCGTAGGAAATCTTCTCCGGCACGATGCCCTCTATCAGCGCGGGATACCGGACTTTCAGATTGTCCACCATGTCCTTTACCAGGTCCGGGTAGAGGATTTCGTGGTAGCTGCCGCGGACAGTCTCCTCCAGCCTGCCCAGCATATGGTCCAGGGTCCCGTCATCTACGGAATCCAGTACCTCGGAATACAGGATATCGTGAAAAGAGAGCACGGCGAATTCCATTTCCCCTAGAGAGGAGAGGTCCCGGATGCGGACGATGGGCGTCCAGATGCCCTCTTTGGCCAGGCTGACCTTCAGCGCTCTGATCCGCTCCGGGAAAGAGGCGCCCTGGGCGAACGCGGGCACCAGGCCCATGCCGAACGCCAGCTCCAGGGGGTCCAGGCAGCCGCGCAGGCAGCTCCCCATCTCCTGCTGCACCTGCCTGATCCGGGCGTCATCTCCTGCAGCCCTGTCGGCACAGTCCTCAGCCCAGTCCCGGCAGGCGCTCAGCCCCAGCAGCCAGTCCGCGCTGACCTCCAGGAGCCGCGCCAGGTCGGAGAGCATGGAGATGTCCGGGAGGCTTATGCACCGCTCCCATTTGCTCACGGCCTGGGGCGTTATCCCCAGCCGCCCGGCCAGCTCCTCCTGGGTCATGTTCCTGTCCTGGCGGCAGTTGGACAGCCGCAGGCCTATCTGCATCAATTCGTTTGTCTTATTGTTCATGTTCTTACCTCCCTGATCGGAGTCCCGCCCCACGGCCGGGACGTTTTTTTATTGTATTCTTATTGTACCAAAAGAGGAGGGGCCTGTAAAACAACGGATGGTTCAGCCGGGGCTAAACTGTTCCGCGGGCGGGCCGCGGCGGCAGTTCAGTGTACAGAGCCGGTTCCACCATGAGAAAACAGGCCCAGGGCCTGATGCTTTTGGGTTTTATAACATGAAAATAAATATATTTAACAAAATTTGGCCAGCAGAATGACCCAAAATGACGGAAAAATATAATAGAAACCGTCATTTTACCAATTTCCTCTTGACAATCTAGGGGGGGTGGTACAATAGGAGATGGAATATTTCATTTTGCCAGGAGAGGAGGACGGTTCAATGGTCATAAAGGCTAGGGAAAAAAATAAACCGGCAAAAGGACAGACAGGGAAGAGAGGCGTGTGGGAATCGATAGTGTTGGAGGTGAGGAAGCGCTGGCAGCTATACCTGATGCTGGTCCTGCCGATTGCGTGGCTGATCACCTTTGCCTATGTGCCCATGGCGGGAGCCGTCATCGCCTTCAAGGATTTCTCCATCCGGAGAGGAATCTGGGGGAGCGACTGGGTAGGGCTGAGGCATTTCAAGAATTTCTTCATGACAAGGGATTTCGGGCTCCTGATCAGGAATACGCTGGCAGTCAGCCTGTACAGCCTTGTGGTCAGCTTTCCCATGCCTATCCTTCTGGCCCTGGCGATCAACGAGCTGAGCGGCAGGCATTATAAGAAGATAGTCCAGATGGTTACATATCTGCCCTATTTCATCTCTACAGTGGTTCTGGTGGGCATCATGCAGAATATCTTTTCCGTGCGCACGGGGCTGGTCAATAACGTGATCACTCTGTTTGGGGGCACGGCAACGGACTTCATGGGCAAGCCCGGGCTGTTCCGGAGCATGTATGTCTGGTCAGGCGTCTGGCAGGGGATGGGCTACAGCGCCGTCATCTATATCGCGGCCCTGGCAAGCGTGGATCCGTCCCTGACGGAGGCGGCGATCATCGACGGGGCCAGCCGCTTCAAGAGAGTGTGGTATGTGGACCTGCCCACGATACTGCCCACCATCGTCATCCAGCTGATCATGGCCATGGGCAGCGTGATGAGCGTCGGCTTCGAGAAGATCTACCTCCTTCAGAACCCGGTGAACCTGGAGCTGTCGGAGATCATCTCCACCTTCGTCTACAAACGGGGCCTTGTGAATTTCCAATATTCCTACGCCACAGCGGTGGGCCTGTTCAACTCGGTGTGCAATCTGATTCTGATCGTCCTGGCGAACATGTTCGCGAAGAAGGTCAATGAGACAAGCTTGTGGTAAGGAGGCAGTCATGGCAAAGGTGATAAAGAATAACAAGAAAGTCCGGTATTATACAAAATGGAACGACCATCTCTATATGGCGCTGGTACACATCCTGTGCGCGGTATCGGTGGTGTGCATCCTGGTTCCGCTGGTCTTCGTGGTGGCGGCCTCCTTCTCTTCGCCGAAGGCGCTGCTTTCGGGGAAGGTCTATCTGTGGCCTGTGGACTTCACGCTGCGCGGCTACAATATGCTGTTGGGCCATAAGCTGCTGATATCCGGGTTCCTCAATTCCATCCTGTACACGGTGGTGGGCACGGTGATCAATGTAATCATGACGGTGCTGGCGGCTTATCCGCTTTCCCGCAGGGACCTGGCGATCCGCAATCCGGTGATGTTCTTCTTCACGTTCACCATGCTGTTCAGCGGCGGCATGATTCCGTCCTACATGCTGGTGAAGAACCTGCACATGCTGGACACCATATGGGCAGTGGTGATGCCCACGGCGCTCTCGGTGTGGAACCTGATCATCACCCGCACCTATTTCCAGTCCACGATCCCTCAGGAGATACTGGACAGCGCCAGCGTGGACGGATGCGACGACTTCAAGTTCCTGATCAAGATATGCATCCCGCTGGCCACGCCGATCCTGGCGGTGAACGTGCTGCTGTACGCGGTAGGGCACTGGAACTCTTACTTCAACGAGATGATGTACCTGAACACCACCACCAAGTTCCCCCTCCAGCTGGTCATGAGGGAGATCCTGATGAACATGAACACGGCGGGCATGTCCATGGACGTGACGAAGCAGCTTGAGATCCAGGAGACCAAGTACCTGCTGCAGTATACCACCATTATCGTGGGCTCCGTGCCCGTGATGCTGCTCTATCCCCTTGTGCAGAAGTATTTCGTAAAGGGGATCATGGTAGGGGCGATCAAGGGATAGGCATGATTTTCCGTTTATGTGCCGAGTGTGTCGGCAAGACGGGAAGCAGGGATCAGGACGCTCCGGTTTTGTATGAAAGAGCGCTCATGATAGAGGTTCCGGAGACGGTAAACAGGTATCACGGGGTTTCCGGACAGTTCCAGAAAAAATAAGGAGGAAAGAAGAAATGAAGAAAAAAGCATTGGCACTGTTGCTGGCATTGTCCATGACGGCAGCGATGGCGGGATGCGGAGGCTCAGGCGGCGATTCCGGCGAATCCAAGGGAGGGGCAGCGGACTCCGGCGAATCCAAGACAGAGCAATCGGCGGACGCCGGTTCCGGAGATGGGGAAGATGCGGGCTCCGAAGGGGAATCTGCGGAGGGACCTGTCGGCTTCAATGCCACCGGCATGCCCATCATGAATGAGCCCATCACCCTCACGGCATGGATAGAGGGCGGCGCGGACACTGACTGGTCCCAGAACGTGTTCCTGAAGGAGATTGAGGAGAAGGCCAACATCAAGCTGGAAATCATCTCCACCCCCAGTTCGGATTCCTTGGAGAAGCGCAATCTGATGCTGGCAGGCGATGACTATCCGGATCTCATATTGACAGACTGGACGGCAATCCTGACGAAGTCGGATATCATGCAGTTCGCGATCAAGGAGGGGATTTTCCTTCCTATTACGGAGTATGTGGACAAGTACGGCAACAATATGAAGAAGATATTTGATGACAACCCCAACTACAGGGAGGGCAGCACCGCGCCGGACGGCGAAATCTACGGATTCGCCCGCTTCTCGGAGTGCTACCACTGCTCCGCATATCCCAAGATTTATTTCCGTCAGGACTGGATGGATAAGCTGAATCTGGAGATGCCTACCAACACCGAGGAGCTGCGTGAGGTCCTTCGGGCATTCGTGAATGAGGATCCCAACGGGAACGGCGAGAAGGATGAGATAGGCATCGTCGGCGCAACCACATGGAACACGCCGGTGGAGTTCGCTCTGATGGGCATGTCCTTCCAGACCGTGAAGCCCGACTTCTGGCTCAGCCTTGGCGCTGACGGCGAGAGCGTAGAGTTCTCACCTTCGACCGATGCCTACCGCGAGGGCCTGCGCTACATCAAGAGCCTTTATGACGAGGGCCTGATCGATCCCACTTCCTTTACTCAGAAAGAGGATACGATGGCACAGACAGTCCGCACGGAGCCTCATGTGGCGGGCATGTATGTCTGCGACCATGCGGCCATGGGCTATGACAACAGCGATCCCGTGGAGGCCGAGAACTATCAGATTCTGATTCCTGTTGCAGGTCCAGACGGCTTCCGCCGCCAGGGCCAGAACGCAAACGAGGGGACCATCACCGGATTCGAGGCGGTGATTACGGACAAATGCCAGTATCCGGAAGCTGCATTCCGTCTGATTGACGAGTTCTTCTATAGCGACGAGTATTGGATGATGCGGTTCAAGGGAAAAGAGGGCATAGGCTGGGAGTATGCGCCGGAGGGATCCAAGGATGTGTTTGGGACAGAGGCAAAATATGCGGTTCTCCAGGTATCAGAAGAGGATAAGGAAGAGAATGACAAGTACGGCTTTAGTGTTGGTCCTCAGGCCGATTTGGCTGCTTTCCGTCTTTCCATGATGCCTGAGGTGGAAAATGTATATCTGCAGGAAAATTACGAGCAGCGTATTGCATTGGACACCAAGAAGGTGGAGGAATTCATCCCGGAGAAGAGGCTGGAGTACAATCCTTTCATCCCTCTGGAAATGACGGATGAATACGCCGAGATCCAGACGAACCTCAACAGCTTCGTCAGGAAGACCATCGTCCAGTTCATCACCGGCGAGCGCGACATCGAGAACGGCTGGGATGAGTATCTGAGCGAGTTGGATTCCTACAGAGTGGACCGCTATGTAGAGATATACAAGACGGCCATCGGCCAGTAGGACAGAAATCAAACAGCCAGGCCTTGGCTTGCAGCGGGCCTGGCTGTTTTTTTTAAGGAGGGAACAGTATGGAATTATGGTACAAGAAGCCGGCGGCTTATTGGGAGGAGGCGCTCCCCCTGGGGAACGGAAGGCTGGGAGCCATGGTCTGGTCAGGGGTGGAGCAGGAGAAAATCTCGCTGAACGAGGACTCCCTCTGGTCGGGGTATCCCCAGAGCCACGATATCCCCGGAGCGGAAAAATATTATGAGGAGGCGCGCAGGCTGGCCAGGGAGAAAAAGTACTGTGAGGCCCAGGCGCTTATCGAAGAGAATGTGCTGGGGCAATACACCCAGAGCTATCTGCCCCTGGGAGAGCTGATTCTGGACATGGTCCATCCGGAGGGGGAGGTCTCGGGCTACAGACGATGGCTGGATCTGGAAAATGCAGTGTGCGGACTGCGGTACTGCGTAGGAAATGTCGGCTATGTCCGTGAGACCTTCGTCAGCGCCCCGGACCAGGTGATGGTGATGCGCATCTCGGCGGACAAAGCGGGAAAAGTCTCCCTGCGGGCCGGGTATACCTGTCAGCTCCGCGCCACGGTCTCCACGGAAGACGGCTGCATGGTCCTGGACGGGATCGCTCCCTCCCAGGTGGATCCTTCCTATGTGAAATCAGAGGATCCTGTTATCTATGAGGAGGATCCAAAGAAGAAGGGCATGCGGTTCTGCGCCATGCTCTCCATCCTGCCGAAAGGCGGGACGGTGAGACAGCTGCCGGAGGGCCTGGAGGTCGCGGGGGCGGACAGCGTCACCCTGTATCTGGCGGCAAGGACGAGCTTCGACGGACCGTTCCGCCAGCCCTTTCTGGAGGGGAAGCCCTGTCGGGAAAACTGTCTGAAAGACCTGCGGGCCGCGGAGGAATCGGACTATGATGCCCTTGCCGCCAGGCATGTGGAAGATTACCGGGTTTATTTCAACCGCGTCCGGATCGACCTGGGAGCCGGCAGGGAAGAGCTTCCTACGCCGGAGCGGCTTGCCGACTGGGAGCAGGACGTGGATCCCGCCAGATATGCGCTGCTGTTCCAGTATGGCCGCTATCTGCTGATAGCAAGCTCCCGCCCGGGGACCCTTCCTGCGAACCTGCAGGGCATCTGGAACCAGCACCTGCGCGCGCCGTGGAGCTCCAACTATACGGTCAACATCAATACGGAGATGAACTACTGGGCGGCGGAGACTGCAAATCTGGCGCAGATGCATGAGTCTTTGATGGAGTTTTTGGACAACCTCCGGGTCAGCGGGGCCAGGACAGCCAGGACCCACTACGGCGCGGGAGGGTTCGTGGCCCACCATAACAGCGACATCTGGTGCCTTTCCAATCCCGTGGGCAACCGGGGAAAGGGCACTGCGGTCTATGCCTTCTGGCCGCTTTCCGCGGGCTGGCTCAGCGCCCATGCCTACGACCATTATCTGTTCTCGGGGGATGAGGAGTTCCTGCGCCGGACCGGCTATCCCATCATCCGGGACGCGGCCAGGTTCTTCCTGGACGTGCTCAGCGAAAATGAGGAGGGGAAGCTGATATTCTCGCCCTCCACGTCCCCGGAGAACAATTTCCTCTATGGAGGGAAGCGCTGCGCGGTGAGCGAGACCACCACCATGACCATGGCTATCGTCCGGGAGACTTTGGGCAATGCGGCGTCCTGCTGCCGGATTCTGGGGACAGACAGTCGGTTCCTGGAGGAGCTGGAAGAAGCGCTGGGACGCCTGCCCTCCTATAAGATCGGCGCCCGGGGCGAGCTGCTGGAGTGGAACGAGGAGCTGGAGGAGAGCGAGCCCGCCCACCGCCACACCTCCCATCTCTATCCGCTGTATCCGGGCCGGGAGATTTCGGTGGAGGAGACCCCGGAGCTGGCCAGGGCCTGCGCGCGGACGCTTGAGCTGCGCGGGGACGAGAGCACCGGCTGGGCCCTTGCATGGCGGATCAGCCTGTGGGCGCATCTGCGGGACGGGGAGAGGGCCTACCGCATCCTGAAGAAGCAGCTGCGCCCCATCGACGGCAGCAGCCCTTTGAACTATATGGCGGGCGGCGGCTGTTACCCCAATATGTTCGGCGGGCATCCTCCCTTCCAGATTGACTCCAATTTCGGCACCTGCGCCGGCATAGCGGAGATGCTGGTCCAGAGCACGGAGAAGACCGTCACGCTGCTGCCCGCTCTTCCCAAGGCCTTTGGTACGGGCATGGTCTCCGGCCTGCGGGCCAGGGGAGGGGTGACGGTGAACATCAGCTTCCGGGACGGGAAGCTGGAAAAAGCGGTGCTGACAGGAACGATGCCCCGGGAGCGGGAATTCACCGTGTGCTACGGTGGCAGCCGGAAGCGGATACGGCTGGCCGGGGAAGAGCGGATCGTCCTGACGGAGGTGGATTTTTGAAAGTGACGCGCAAAGGGCTTATGGGGCTGGCCCTCCTGCTTTTCTGCATGGCGCTCCCGGGCTGTGCCCGGGAGGAAGAGGAGCGGCCCGGGAAGATCGAGATACACTTTTTCTATAATGAGCCCTGTGCCTCCTGCGACGGGACAAAGGACTTCTACCGGGTGGTGAAGGAGGAGCTGGGGGATGTCTCCGACAGATATCCCTACGAGATATATCCCCACAATGTATTCCAGGCCTCCGCGGCCATGGACAGGGACAGGGAGCTGGGGAAGCTGGGCTATAGCCAGGAGGTGATCGGCTCCCTGACCTATCCCATCATGACCGTGAACGGAAAGGCCTATCTGGGGATGGACTCCATCAGCCAGTCCCTGCGGGAGGCCTATCTGACGGCTGGGGAGGATCTGTTCGTGTACGACAGAGGTGTCTTCGACCCTTGCAGGAAGCAGACATTGAAAGAGCTGCTGGGCAGCTACAGGCTGGAGAAGGGCAGCTCCTCCGTTGTCTATTTCTACCGGACAGTGTGCGAGGAGTGCATCCGGACGGAGGAGGTCATAGGCTCGCTGCCGGAGACCGTAACGGTGGAAGGGGCCTCCTATCCCCAGCAGGTGGTCCGGATCAATACCAGGTCCGGCAGGAACGACGAGGTCATCCAGGCGTTCTTTGCCATGTACGGGGTTCCCGAGGAGGAGCAGATGGTGCCCATCGTCTTCACGGCCCGGGGATATCTGGCGGGCTATGATGCCATCTCCGCAGACCTGGTCCGGGAGCTGGAGGCGGGCGCCGGGCTTGGGATGGAGTATCCTGAGTAGGGCGGCGGGCCGCGCCGTGGATTGGGACGGTGCCGGGAGGAAGGGCCGGGCGGCATGCGCGCGGGATTGGGGCCGCAGGGGCCGGAGAGAAGGAGGAGAGAGATGTTAGCTGCAGCAAGCCCTGATGACAGGGCCATCACAAGAGTGGAGCGCAGGGAGGACAGCCTGTACCTGTATTCCCAGGCGGGGACGCACCGTCTCAGGCCGGTGAACGACAGGACCGTGAGGGTCACCTATACAGAGTCCGGGCAGTTCTCGCAGGAGGAGAAGCCGGGCGTCCTGCAGAAGGCCCCCTATGGGGAATGGGACTACACGGAAGCCGGGGGCCAGATTATATTACAGATGCGGCTCCTAAAGGTGGAGATATGCAGGGAGACCGCCTCCTGCCGCTACTGCGACGGGGAGGGCCGGGTGCTCCTGCGGGAGAGGGGAAAGGACAGCAAGGTGCTGGAGGAGTTCCCGGTGTACCGCCTGTCGGCCCAGGGGAGCAGGATCGAGAAGGCCGCGACCCCGGACGGCGTCAAGGACGTGGTGAGGGAGGCCGCCCGGATCCCCGA
>CAMQOJ010000044.1 GCA_947003375.1 uncultured Lachnospiraceae bacterium | reverse complement strand
CTCTGCAGCGTTGCAAGCTTGATACCCCGTTGCTTGCAGCGGGGTATTTGATTGAGCACAGAGAAAGGCAGGCAAAGACCAGTATGATAAAAGCATTCCAGGAAACACCATGGTTTGAGGAACACAGGAAGGTTCAGGATGACCCGGCATATGGACAGGAGAAGACGTTGCGGGCGCTCTCGGACTTAGTGGGCCGGGTGATTGGGGAGCGCTGGCGGGGTTCCTTTGTCTTTCGGCAGGAGGACATCCACAGCGCGAACGGCAATGACGCTTATGAGCTCTATGAAGAAGACGGGAGAATAGTCATATGCGGGCCGAACGGCGTCGCCATGGCCTCCGGCCTGAATCATTACCTGAAAAAATACGCGCTGGTGAATTTCAACCCGCTTTTTGCCAGCAATGTGAAAATGCCCGAGCGGCTGCCTGCCCTGACAGGCAGGATCCGGCGGAGCACCAGCTATGACGTCCGCTATGCGCTGAATTTCTGTACCTACAGCTATACCATGGCATTCTGGGGCTGGAAGGAATACGAGGCGCTTTTGGACTGGTTCGCCTTGAACGGGGTGAACCTGATGCTGGACATCGTGGGCCAGGAGGAGGTGCAGAGAAGGTTCCTGAGGGAGTACGGCTATTCGGAGGAGGAGATTGGGGCGTACATTCCGGGGCCGGCGTATCTCCCATGGTTCTTCATGCAGAATATGTCCGGATTCGGCGGCCCGCTGCCGGGGAAATGGTTCGAACAGCGGGTGGAGCTGGCCAGAAGGATGCACGACCGGATGCAGGCTTTCGGAATCCGGCCCGTGCTGATGGGCTTCGCCGGGATGGTGCCCGGGGATTTCGGGGCAAAGCATCCGGAGGCCTCCGTGATTGAGCAGGGGCTCTGGTGCGGCTTCTCCCGTCCCGCCATGCTGCGGGTATGCGGCTCCGAGGGAAAGGACTGCTTTGGCCCGGCCGCGGATACCTTTTATGCCAAGCAGGAGGAGGTCTTCGGCCCCATCACCCATTATTACGCCGTGGATCCTTTCCACGAGGGCGGGAAGATGGGGGATATGGATCCTACCGCCGTCTACCACCGGGTCCAGCGCAAGATGCTGGAACACGACCCGCAGGCTGTGTGGCTCCTGATGCAGTGGCAGGGGCAGATCACGGATGCAAAGCTCAGCGGCCTCTGCAGGCCGGAGCAGGCCCTGGTACTGGATCTCCAGGCGGACCGCAGGCCCTATCACGCAATGATGGAGCGCCACAAAGTCCCCTGGATTTGGAGCATGGTGCACAATTTCGGCGGCCGCATGGGCGTAGACGGCGATGTAGTCACTCTGGCCAGGGACATCCCCGCCGCCTGGCAGGGCAGCTCCTATATGAAGGGAATCGGCGCCGCACCGGAGGCCTTCGACAGCGGCCCCATCATGTACGACCTGCTCTTCGACATGGCCTGGGAGGACGGGCCCGTTGACTGCGGACAGTATGTGCGGGAGTATGCGAAATCCCGGTACGGCGGGAGCGACAGCCATCTGGAGCGGGCCTGGGATATCCTGCTGCACACGGCGTACTGGAAAAAGGACATGTACGCCCAGGGGGCGGGGGAATCCGTCATAAACGCAAGGCCCTCGGAGACCTTCCGCTCCGCCTCCACCTGGGGGCACAGCTCCTTTGAATATGACCAGAAAGCCCTGGAGCAGGCCCTGCCGGAATTGATCGCGGCCTATGACGATCATCAGGATTCGGAAACATTCCGGTACGACCTGGTGGATGTGGCGAAGCAGATTCTCTCCAACGCGGCCAACAGCCTCCATGGGCAGATGATGGCGGCATATTATGGCAGGAATCTGGATTTGTTTGAGAAGCTTTCCGGAAAGTTCCTGGACCTGATTCGGCTGGAGGACAGGATACTGGGCTTCTGCCCTGATTTTACCCTGGAGAATTGGATTCAGGCTTCCAGGAACGTGCTGGCAGGGGCGGACGAACAGGAAAAGGATCTCTTTGAGTTCAACGCCAGGGCGCTGATCACCACATGGGGGGATTATCAGAACAGCGAGGACTGCCTGCTGGATTATTCCAACCGCCAATGGGCCGGGGTCACGGAGAACTATTGCCTGAAACGGTGGGAGGACTTCGTCCGGCGGTATACGGACAGCCTGAAGACAGGCAGGGAGCCGGAGCCCTTCGCGTATTTTCCCATGGAATGGGAATGGGCCAACCGGAAGACGAGGGAGGATGCGCCAGAGCATGCTACTTCCGGGGATAGCCTGAAAATGCTGGCGGAAAAGGTTTTCCGGGAATACTCCCAGACGGCCATGGAGAGAGACGAGGCCTATCAGGCGGTTTCCGAGCCCGTGAACCTGGCGCTGGGCCTGCAGGTGACCGGCAGCATGGAGGCAGACCCGGCATACCCTTACGCCAACCTGACGGACGGCAGGCTGGACACAGTGTGGAAAGCGGCAAAGGTACAGTGGCCTGTCTCGCTGACCATAGACATGGGCCGGGAGAGCTATATCAGCCGGATTGAGTTCTCCATGCCCCAGGTGGCCGGGGATTTTCCTCTGTCCTATTCGGTTGAGGTCTTTGAAAAGGGAGCGTGGACGGCCCTCCCTGTGGCGGAGAGAGAGACCCTGCTGGGAACGATTTCCGTCCCATGCAGCTGCATTGCGTCCGAAGTACGGCTATCCCTGCGTGAAAAACAGCCCTGGGGACTGCCGGCGGAGCTTGCCGGGTTCTCTGTATACGGCTTTGAACGGCCATCTCTGTAACGGCGAGGGCGGGGTTGGCGGATGGGGTTTTAAGAGGTATGCTTTGGGGGGCAGCGAGCCTTCGGAAGGGAGATGGGTATGCAGGAATGGAAAAAATGGTTGGGGAAGCATGGGAAGCGGAAAGAGCACGTTCCCTGGAAGAGAAGCGGGAGCGCTCCGGGAAATGCGCTGCGGACAGGCCTGCGGCTTGCGCTCCTGGCAATCGTGCCTGCCCTGACGGGATGCGCCGACAGCGGGGGAGAGCCGGTCTATGAGGCGGAATTTGTGGATTTGGATATTCCTGAAGCCGAAACCTATTATGGAATCGATGTTGACTTCTCCCTCTTCGGCGATGAACTGTATTATGTTACCCAGAGCAGTGGGGAAATAGACCCCGAGACAGGCTTTCCGGAGGCTATATATAACGCATACTGCCTGCAGCTTGGGGAAGCCGGAGAGGCGCGCAGCCTTCCCATAGAGTGGGAAAGCGATACGCTCATGGAGTATTTTAAGATTCAGCCGGATAGAGACGGGAATTATTTAGCGGCATATAAGAAGGGCAACGGGATTTACCTGGAGAAATACGATGATGCCGGAGTCCAGCTTTTTACATGCCAGGCAGCAATGAGGGAAGAAGCGGAGTCCGGGCAGTATATAAATGAAGGTATTGCAGGCATGGCCCAGGACGGGAGCGGGAATGTATACATTGCGGTGAAGAATGACATCTATCTGCTGGATGCGAAAGGGGAAAACTGCCAGACAGTCTCTCTGGAGACGGAAAGCAACTGGGACGCTGTGGAAAGCATAGCCTGTGGCCTGGACGGGAATGTGTACTGTACTATGAATCGGAAGATGTACCGAATCGAATCCGGCAGGGCCGAAGCGATGGGCCGTGTGCCCTCTAATTTCGGGATGGCGCCTGTAAACGAGACGGAGTTCCTTGTGGCGGACTATGATAAACTGAACCTCTATCGGATGGAGGAGGATACCCTGACTGACGTGGTAGAGTGGCAGGACTGCGACCTGGACACGGAGCGTCTGCTGGGATTTACAAGGCTTGAGGATGGCAGCACGGCTGTGCTGTTCTGGGAAGATCCGGGGGTGAGGATAGCCCTGATCCGGGAGACAGACGGGCGGGGAGCGCCCCGGCGGGAAACCGTTACCCTGGGCGTGGTGTCGCGAAATGACAGTCTGCGGAAAGCGGCTTTGGCTTACAACCGCCAGGGAGGTCCTTATCGGATTAAGATAAAGCAGTACTGGGATAATATGTTAGGTTCAGGGCAGACAATCAAGGAAGCCAGCGCCAATCTGAACCTGGACATCGTATCCGGCAACTGTCCGGACATCGTCAATCTGCAGTATGGCAGCCTGGGCAGCTTCGCCTCCAAAGGAGTGCTGGAGGATCTGACGCGTTTTCTGGAGGAGAGCGAGCTGGAAAAGGAAGATTTCGTGGATGCGGTGCTGGAGGCTTATACGGTTGACGGAAAGCTCCTCTCCCTGCCGAATACCTTCTGCATAAGGACCGTGGCGGTGCGCTCCGACCTGGTGGGCGGGAAGACGGCATGGTCGCTGGAGGAGATGATGGAACTGGCGGAGAGCAGGCCGGAGAGCAGGCTGCTGGCATCTGCCACCAAAGCGGATGTGCTTGACTTCTGCCTGAAGATGAACCTGTCTTATTTTATGGACTGGGAGGCAGGTACCTGTAGCTTTGCTTCCGAGGAATTTGGCAGGATTCTGGAATTTTCCAACCGCTTTCCCCTGGAGGAAAGGGAGGGAGAGGATCATGACCAGATCAATGACCGCTACAACAAGGGAAAAGTCCTGTTATATCCGGTAAATCTGGTCAGTCCGGACGAAATCAGCTATGTGTATGAGGGATTCGGCTGGAAGGACGTGACGTTCATCGGTTACCCCACCATGGACGGCAGCTCCGGGCACAGGCTGGACGGCGCCGGGGGCGCATACGCCATTTTTGCGAAGTCCCCTCATAAAGAAGGGGCATGGGACTTCCTGGAGGCGCTTCAGGACAGCGAAGCGGAAGGAATCCTGACATTTGCGGAAGGATTTCCGACGAAAAAGGAAAAGCTGGAGGAGCTGCTGGCAGAATCCATGGAGGATCCCTACAAGGTGGATTGGCAGTCGGGAGAGACCGAAACGGACAGCAAGGGAAAACCGGCCCGGAGGCCCACAAAAACAGAAGCGTTCATGATGCCGGATGGCAGCCTCTATGAGAGGCACTATTATGTACCGCTTCCAGAGGAGGTGGAGGAACTCAGGAGGCTGATCGGCCTTGCCAGGCCCGCCTGGCAGGACGAGGAGGTCATGAATATCATCCGGGAGGAGACGGCCGCTTATTTCCACGGGCAGAAGTCGCTGGAGACGGTGACAGGGCTGATTGACAACCGGGTGGGGCTGTATATGAATGAGAGGTGAAGGGGGTTCCGGGAACCGAAATAAAGCTTTACACCTGGATGCAGGGCTGTTATAATGGAAGAAAGGCATTCCATGGAAGAAGCAAAGAGACACAGAGGCAATGCATTAGAAAGCGGGGTGGCTGCATGTCTGAAAAAGAAATGCTTAAGATATCGGTGGAAGAGTTTTCGCGATTGCAGGATTACATGGTAGATTCCGACAAAGAGTCTCCGGCGTACAAGAAGATGAAGCGCCGTTATATAGAATTGAAGGTCATCTTGACAGCCTCAGGAATCAATCTGACTGAGCTTGACTACATCAAAGAGTAAGTCCCGCAACTGAATAGCAGATACGAAACAGGGTGCAAAGTCTTTACCGGGTCAGGCTTTGCACCTTTTTCATTTCAAGCCCGAATCGACTCAAAAAGTCAAGTCTATCCCCCGAATCCCTGCTATAATGGAACCACGATATCGAAAGGGGCGTGATTTGGGATGCGTCGTGTGGAGCTGCTGCTGACAGCGCTGGAATATATTGAAGGGCATCTGCGGGATGACATCCGGACGGAGGATGTGGCGGCCGCATGCTTCTGCTCCAAATCCACCCTGGAAAAGACCTTTCGCTGTGTGAACCGGATATCCGTCCACGACTATGTCATCCGCAGGAGGATGATGCAGGCGGCGAGGCTCCTAGCGGGCAGCCCAGACAGGACCATCCTGGACATTGCCCTGGAGTACGGGTACAGCACACACGAATCCTTTGCGCGCGCGTTCAGGCAGGTATGGAACTGTAGACCATCGGAATTTCGGAAGATGAAGTATGAGCTGTATCCGAGGCTTCGGATACCGGCAGAGAATGGAGGTCAATGTATGATGAGCAACAGGCATGTGGATATCAGTGAGCTGTACGATTTGTTTCAGGAGAGGAAGGACTGCTTTTTCATCTGCTGCGATGTGAAAGAGATGATGCGCATCAATGAGATTTCCCACAGGGCAGGAGATTTGGCCATCATTGAGGCCATGGAGCGCATGAGCGCGGCGGCGGGAGAGGGGGACCTGGTATTCCGCATCGGCGGGGACGAATTCTGCATCCTCACGGACAGCAGAGAGGAGTCCTACGCGGAGGCCATCGCCGAGGGAATCAGGGCCAGGAACGGGGAGAGCTTTTCCGGCGAGGGCAGGGAGGTTCCGCTGTACCTGCATACCACGGCTGTCAGGCTGGAGCAGACGCATGTACGCTATGACGAGCTGTATACGGGGCTGCACGAGGCGATTTATGAGGCAATCAGGGCAGGGAAGGACTGACCGCAGGCGCATGACCGCGGGCGTGTGCATAAAAAAGTCCCACCTGTGCGGTTGGATGCTCATTCGAGCATCCAACCCAAGCAGACATCCTTCTTGAAACAGTCTTTCAATCCATTTCATGGTTCTGGCGAAATGCACTCATTGGAAAATCCTGCTGGCGCATGCGGATGTATTCGCGGATAAACAGAAGCGTCAGGAACTCTACCGCACATATGGCATTTAGCGCTCGGAGAATAGCCGTGCGCTTCATCCGCTTTGCAGCATACCCTGTCCGCGACAGAAATAGGAAAAAATTATTACCAATCATCTTGACAATCCATATCATTTACATCAGAATAAAAACAGAGTCCGCTTTCCGGCAGGGCTCTGTCCTCATGAACACAAACATCCGACACATACCAAAAACCCAAAAAGGAGGCCTATCACATGAAATGCTACATCAAAGACTATCCAAGACCCCAGTTCGTAAGAACAGACTGGGAAAATCTGAACGGCACCTGGGACTTTTGCTTCGATGATTACAACCGTGGAGAGAAGGAGAGGTGGCAGGAGAAATTTCCCGGCGGCCTGCGGATACAGGTGCCCTTCACCTATGAGACGAAGCTCAGCGGCATAAAAGAGGAGGCTCCCCACAGCAATGTCTGGTACAGAAGGAGCATCCAGGTGGACGCGGGAAGGCTGGAACAGGACAATTACATCCTGCATTTCGAGGGCTCGGATTTCCTGACGAAGGTGTGGGTGAACGGCCGGTATGCCGGAAGCCACAGGGGTGGCTACGCCAGGTTCTCCTTTGACATCACCAACCTGGTCTGGGACGGCGAGAACGAGATAGTGGTGAAGGTGGAGGACTCCATGGATGTCCAGCAGCCCAGAGGAAAGCAGAGGTGGCTTCCGGAGAGCTACGGCTGCTTTTATGTGCAGACCACGGGCATCTGGAAGACCGTCTGGTCGGAATATGTGCCGAAGACCCATCTGTCCCGCGTGAAGATGACCCCGAACATGGAGGACAGATGCCTGGAGGTGGAATATGAAGTGGAGGCGCCCGCCTATGCCTGGGACGGCGGCCTGACGGTGGAGGCGGTCGTTACCTTCCAGGGCAATCCGGTATGCCGGAACCTGACTGCTGTGAACAGCGGGCTAGTCCGGACGAAGCTGGATGTGATGACGGAGGCCCTGGGCGATGTGGACTGGGTGGTGCGCACATGGACGCCGGAGCATCCCAATCTGTATGATTCGGAATTCCGTTTAATAAAAGACGGAGAGACGCTCGATGCGGTGGGCTCCTACTTCGCCATGCGGGAAATCCGCATAGACGGGCGGCACATCCTATTGAACAGCTATCCCCTCTACCAGAGGCTGATGCTGGATCAGGGCTACTGGAAGGATTCCCATCTGACCCCGCCGAGCGAGGAGGCCCTGATAGAGGACATCGACAAAATCCGGGCCATGGGCTACAACGGCGTGCGCAAGCACCAGAAGGTGGAGGACGAGCGGTTCCTGTACTGGTGCGACGTGAAGGGCCTGCTGCTCTGGAGCGAGATGGCCGCGGCCTACCGCTATTCGGACAATGCGGTGGCGGAGTTCACCGCCGAGTGGGTGGAGATCCTGCGGCAGAACTACAACCATCCCTGCATCATCGTCTGGACGCCCTTCAACGAATCCTGGGGCATCTCCAGGGTGAAGACGAGCCGGAAGGAACAGCAGTTCACCGAGGCCATCTACCATCTGACCAAGAGCATGGACGGCATGCGGCCCGTGGTCTCCAATGACGGCTGGGAGCACACGCTGACGGACATTTTGACCCTGCATGACTATGAGGAGGCGGGCAGCGTACTGAAGGCGCGGTATACAGACCACAAGGACGAGCTTCTGACGGCGGCCATATGCCACAACGGCTTCAAGACGGCCCTGGCGGACGGCTACGAATACCTGGGGCAGCCCGTCATCATCAGCGAGTACGGCGGCATCGCTTTCGACAACAATGGCGACGGATGGGGCTACGGCAATCTGGTGAAGTCCAAGGAGGATTTCATCCGCAGGTTCGACGATGTCACCACTGCCATCAAGGAGCTGCCCTATGTATGCGGCTACTGCTACACCCAGGTGACGGACGTGCAGCAGGAGGTGAACGGCCTGATGGACGAGGAGCGCAATTTCAAGGTAGAGCCGGAGGTCATCCGGGAGATCAACGAGAGGAAGGTTCTCTAAGAGTGTATGGTTTTGTTTCCTGGCTTCCGGGCAAAAAGCATTTGAGCCATATTTTTCTCTTGCCGCTTTTGTGGTATATTTAGTAAAAATTCTTGCATAATGCGTATGGCGGGAGGGTATGCGGATGATCGATACGGGCGGACAGCCCTCAAAGCTGAGAAAGGAAGAGTGGCTGAGGGAAAACCCCATCTATCAGAATACGGTTGCCTGCGAGAAGAGACTCAATCCGGACTTTTCCCTGTCCCAGCTTCATTTCCATGAATTCCTGGAAATCAGCATCATCGCGGAGGGCAGCGGCATCCATCGCATCTGGAACAGGGTTCTTACATGCAGGAAGGGCGATGTCTATGTGCTGAACGCGGGCGTGCCCCACGAGTATTTCGTGAAGGACGGGGAGGAAAAGCTGGTCATCCGGAACATCCTGTTCGATGTGGAGGACTGGTTCACAGGGGATCTGGCCTTGCCGGACAGCCCCCGGTTCTGCTACGGGATTTTCGACGAGGACATCCTGTCCGCCTATGTGTCCCTGAAGGGGCGCTCCATGGAGACGGTGGAGAGGATTTATCAGGCCATCGAAAAGGAGACTGCGGAAAAGGAACCTGAGTGGATGGAAGCCGTGAAGGCGCAGCTCATCCTGCTCTTGATCGCCATAAGACGGCATCTGGAGGAATCCTCCACGGATTCTTCTGTCACGCCCAGGGACAGGATGGTGGTGTCCACGGCCATGCGCCTGGTGAGGGAACAGTATTTCGATAAGGAACTGACGCTGGAGAGCATAGCGGATTCCCTGTACCTGAGCAAGTCCTATCTGAGCAAGCTGTTCTGCCGTGTCACGGGGGAGCATTTTTCCGAGTATCTCCGCAGCGTCCGGCTGCAGCAGGCCTGCAGGCTGCTGCGGGACACCCAGTTGACCAATGAGCAGATCGTGTACGGATGCGGCTTAAAGGACGTGCCCTCCTTCTACCAGTTGTTCAAGGCGAAGCTATCCATGACGCCCAACAGATATCGGACGGAAACAAGAAAAACCATACAAAATAAAGAAGGAAAAGGAGAACCGAACATGAGCATTTTGACAGACATTTCAGAGAACCTGCAGCGGGGCAAGGCGAAGGTGGTAAAGGAGCTGGTACAGCAGGCAGTGGATGAAGGCATCCCTGTAGAACAGATCCTGAGCGAGGGATTGCTGGACGGCATGGGCATCATCGGCGAGAAGTTCAAGAACAACGAGGTGTATGTGCCGGAGGTGCTGGTGGCCGCCAGGGCCATGAACATGGGGGCGCAGGTGCTCAAGCCCCTGATGGCGGAGGCAGGCGTGAAGGCCACAGGAAAGGTCTGCATCGGCACCGTACAGGGCGACCTCCACGACATCGGCAAGAACCTGGTGAAGATGATGATGGAGGGCAAGGGGCTGGAGGTAGTGGATCTGGGCACGGACGTGGCTCCGGAGACCTATGTGCAGACTGCCATCGAGCAGGGCTGCCAGGTGATCTGCTGCTCCGCGCTGCTGACCACCACCATGGGCGTCATGGAGGAAGTGGTGAAGAAGGCGGAGGAAGCAGGTATCCGGGACAAGGTGAAGATCATGGTCGGCGGAGCGCCGGTGACGGAGGAGTATTGCCGGAAGATCGGCGCGGACAAGTATACCCCGGATGCGGCCAGCGCGGCGGATGCCGCCGTGGAGCTCTGCGCTGCCTGCTGAGAAAATCTGTTGCATTAGCCTGCACCCGAAAGGAGATTTCGATTGTAGACTTTCAATCGTAGATTTTGAGTGCGAGGGAGCGGGCATGGGGGATAATGTATGAAGAGAGATATGCGAAAATGGCTGGAGGAGCTTCAGGCTGCCCCAGTGAAAAAAGCCATGCCGGTTCTGTCCTTTCCGGCGGTGCAGCTCCTGGGGATCAGCGTGAAGGAGCTGATCTCCGACAGCGACAGACAGGCGGAGGGCATGAGGCTGGTGGCGCAGCGCACGGATGCAGCGGCGGCAGTGAGCCTGATGGACCTCTCCGTGGAGGCTGAGTGCTTCGGCTCCGCCATCCGGGTGTCGGACAGGGAGGTCCCCACCGTCGTCGGACGAATCGTGGAGGACGAGGAGGGAGCGAAAGCCCTGGAGGTTCCCAGGGTGGGGAGCGCCAGGAGCGGGCTGTATGTGGAGGCCATCATGAAGGCTGTGGAACTGATTGATGACAGACCGGTCTTCGCCGGCGCCATAGGCCCTTTCTCCCTGGCGGCCAGGCTGCTGGACGTCACGGAGATCATGATGGAGTGCTATGACGAGCCGGACATGGTGCACATGGTGATGGAGAAGGCCACATCCTTCCTGACAGAGTATTGCAAGGCTTACAGGGAGGCAGGGGCAAACGGCATCGTCCTGGCGGAGCCGGTGACAGGTCTGCTGTCCCCTGCCCTTGCGGAGGAGTTTTCCGCGCCTTATGTGAAGCGGCTGGTGGATGCCGTGCAGGATGACTCCTTTGTCATCATCTACCATAACTGCGGGAACAATACCATCCAGATGATAGATTCCATCCTGGACACGGGGGCCGCGGCCTACCATTTCGGAAATGCCATAGACATGGCGCAGATGCTGGCCCGCATCCCGGCCGGGACAGTGGCCATGGGAAATGTGGATCCCGCGGGAGAGTTCTGCCACGGCACGCCGGAATCCATACGCAGGGCCACGCTGCAGGTGATGGAAAACTGCTGCCCTTATCCGAATTTCGTCATTTCCTCCGGCTGCGATATCCCGCCCATGTCGAAATGGGAGAATATCGATGCTTTCTTCGGGGCCGTGGAGGAATACTATGAACGCCGAGGCGCACAGGGGGTATCAAGATGACTAACAGAGAACGAGCGATGAACATCCTGCATTACCAGCCGGCAGACCGGTTCCCGGCCGTCCATTTCGGCTATTGGAGCGAGCTGCTGGAGGAGTGGGCCGGACAGGGGAAGATTTCAAAAGAGCTGGCGGAGAGCGTGGCCGACGGGAACGAAGCCGACAAGGAGCTGGACCGCATCATTGGCTGGGACTTCGACTGGTGCCGGACAGTGGGCCCCAGGAACGGCCTCTTCCCCTCCTTTGAGTACAAGGTGCTGGAGACCCTGCCGGACGGCACCCAGCGGGTCCAGAACGAATTGGGCCTGATAGAGCGGGTGAAGCCCGGAGTGGCCTCCATCCCCTCGGAGGACGATTATGTCCTGAAGGACAGAGAAGCCTTCGAGACCCTCTATAAGCCTAAGATGCTCTATGCGCCGGAGCGGATAGACCTGGAGTATTATAAGCATTTCAACGAGACCAGGCCCATGGACGTCCCGGTGGGGCTGGCCCTGGGCAGCGTGCTGGGGGATATCCGGAACATGGTCTCCGTGGTGGGAATGAGCTATCTGATTTATGACGAGGACGAAGAGCTGTTCGCGGACATCGTGGACACCTATGCAGAAATGCAGTACCAGTGCGTGAAAGCGGTTCTGGAGACCGGCGCGAAGTTCGACTTTGCCCATTACTGGGAGGACATCTGCTTCAAGAACGGCCCTCTGCTTTCGCCCGATATCTTTGAGGAGCTCTGCGCGAAGCACTATAGGAAGAGAAACGACCTGTGCCGTCAGTACGGAATCGATATCATTTCGCTGGATTGCGACGGGGTGACGGAAAAGCTCCTGCCCACCTGGTTCGAAAACGGGGTGAACACCATGTTCCCCATCGAGGTAGGCGTGTGGGGGGATCAGTTCGAGGCGGCCCGGAACAGATTCGGCAGGGGCATGCTGGGCGTGGGAGGCATGGACAAGACCGCGTTCCGCAAGGACAGGGCGGCTGTGGACGCGGAGATCGAGCGCATGAAGCGGCTGGCCTCTCTGGGCGGCTTCCTTCCGTGTCCCGACCACAGGATCATGCCCGGCTCCAGCTTCGAGCTGGTGCAGTATTATGCGGAGGAAATCAAGAAAATCAAGATTTGAACGATGCGGTTCATAAGGAGACCCAATGGCGAAGAAAATAGCAGATGCCGAAATTTTAGAGGATTTGGTGAAAAAGGCGCTGGAGCAGGGAGCGGACAACGCCGCGGTGGTTCCTGTCTCTGCGATTGAGACGGATGCCGGGTTCCGGAGCCTGTGCCAGCAGAATACCTGCGGGAAGTACGGCAGATGCTGGACATGTCCGCCGGACGTGGGCGATATCGAGACATTGATGAAGACCCTGCGCACATTCGACTACGCTGTCGTCTACCAGACCATAGGGATGCTGGAGGACAGCTACGACATAGAGGGCATGGAGGAGGCGGCGAGGAAGCACAGCCTTCTCACCCGGAGGATGGCGGAAGAGGTGGGCGAGGATTCCTTTGTGCGCATCCTGCACCTGGGGGCCGGGGGATGCCATATCTGCCCGGTCTGCGCCAGGGTGGAGAACCATCCCTGCCGGTTTCCGGACATGGCCATATCCTCGCTGGAGGCATACGGAATCAATGTGTCCAGGCTTGCAGCGGCTTGCGGTATGAAATATATTAATGGACAGAATACCGTTACATACTTTGGGGCGGTGTTTTGCTCCCTTATGTAAGCGAGTCTTTTGCGATTTGCCTGCGCCGATTGTAGGTGCAGGCTGTCCCGGCATGGGGCTAAGCGCGGGGGACGTGCCGGGTGGACAGAGAGGGAAAGGTACATTTCTTTCGGGGTCGCCAGGAAGCAGGGTAGACGGCAGGCTGCTCCGGCATGGGGCTGAGCGCGGGGGACGCGCCGGGAGGACAGAGAGGGAAAGGTACATTTCTTTCGGGGTCGCTAGGAAACCGGGTAGACGGCAGGCTGCCCCGGCATGGGGCTAAGCGCGGGTGGGCGCGTCGGGAGGACAGAGAGGGAAAGGTACATTTCTTTCAAGGCCGTGAGGAAGCCAAATAGACGGCTTGCCAGATGTTTTTTAATGGAGAGAGGTATATATGGTGGAAGTCAGGGTAAATGGGATTGTTCATCATGCAGAGCCGGGGACGCTCCTGGGGGATCTGCTGGCCGGAGAACATTCTGGGGAGGCCCATTTTGAGGGCTGTGCGGGTTCCGGCGGGAAGCTGCCGGGAAGCCCGATGCTGGCGCTGCCCTGTGGCGGACATGGGCGCTGCGGGAAATGCAGGGTATTTGCCCGGGGCGCTTTGAGCCCCCTTTCGGATGCGGAGAGGCGGCTTTTGTCCCGGGAGGACATTGACAGGGGCATCCGGCTGGCCTGCTGTACCGCTGCGGAGGGAGACTGCAGCGTGGAGATGGAGCTGCTGGGCAACGGACAGATCCGGACTGCCGGAGACATGCCGGCCATCCTGCTGAAGCCTTCTTTCAGATTCTATGGTTTTGTGCTGGATATCGGTACTACGACACTGGCTGCACGGCTTTACGATACCTCCGGGAAACTGCTGGCGGAGGGAAGCGGGCTGAATCCACAGGCGGGCTGGGGAGCAGACGTGATTTCCCGCATCGAAGCGGATTTGCGGGGAGAGGGCCCCAAGCTTACACAGGCAATCTGCACGGCAGTGGACAGCCTGGTGATGGAGCTCTCCGGGAAGGCCAAAATCGCGCCGAAGGATATCGACGGGGCGGCGGTGACGGGGAATACAGTGATGCTCCATCTGCTCACCGGCACGTCCACGGAGCCTCTGTCCCACGCGCCCTTTGCGGCCGGGCGGCTGTTCGGGGAGACGGTGACGGCGGAAAGCCTGGGGCTTGCTTCTCTGCGCCCGGAGGCCGCGGTCTATCTGGCTCCCTGCGCGGCGGCCTTCGTGGGTGCGGATCTCATCACGGCGGTTCTGGCGGGGGCTTTGTGCGATACGCCGGGCACGCGGCTGCTGGCGGATATCGGCACTAACGGCGAGATGGCCCTGTGGCATGAAGGGGCGCTGTAT
>CAMQOJ010000043.1 GCA_947003375.1 uncultured Lachnospiraceae bacterium | reverse complement strand
TTTCGGAAGGAAAGAGGGGATTTTTATGGAAATCGAAAGAATAGACACCTACCGGGACGGGCGTTTCTCCCAGCGGGTGCTCTGCCAGCACGGCTGCTTTCTGGCGGACGGCATGCCCTGTGAGGTGGAGATCAAATCCGACAGCGAAGCCGTCATCAGAGGGGCGGGCCCGGAGGCCTGTGGACAGGTCATAGAGAGGTTCCGCTTCTATACGCCCCACATCACCCGGTTTTATGACGAAAAAGGCGTAGTCGTCCGGGAATATCCCCCGGCGCGGCTCCTGACCCTTGGGCTGGAGCAGATTCAGCCCTCCCAGTTTTACGTGGATGAGGACAAGGTCCGGGCAGTGGGCAGCTTCATCCACAAGGCCGACGACATCATCATCCAGGTGCTGCCCTGGGAGGACAGATTTATCTCCCTGGACGGGCACACGCGGCTGTACTACGCGGTCACGCAGGGCTGGAGCCATGTCCGCGCCGTGGCGGAGACATCGGACGACTGGGTCTACAGGTTCGTGGAGGAAGCGAGGAAGCGCGGCGTATATACGCCCGCGGATCTGGCACTTCTAAGCCACGGGGAATACGAAGAGAAATGGGACCGCTTCTGCGACAGGTTCTTCGGCGAGGCGGGGGAAGAACAGGAGGAAGGACAGACATGCGATTGCTGATTATCAGGCACGGAGACCCGGACTATGAGAAGGACTCCCTGACGGAAAAGGGATGGCGGGAGGCGGAGCTTTTGTCCCGCAGGATTTCACGGATGGAGGTGGCGAAAGTCTACGTGTCCTCCCTGGGCAGGGCAAAGGACACGGCCTCCCTGACTCTGCAGAAGATGGGGAAGACAGCCATAGAGTGCCAGTGGCTGCGGGAATTCTGGCCCGGCATCAAAAGGCCCGACGTGGCGGAGGGGAGCCGGGGCATTGCATGGGATTGGCTGCCTCAGGACTGGACGGCAGAGGAGGCCTATTTCCGGCGGGAGAGCTGGGCGGATACGGACATCATGCGGGAGGGCAGAGTGGGAGAAGCCTACGCGGAAGTAGTCGAGAACTTTGACGCCGTGCTGGCGGAGCATGGCTATGTCCGGGAGGGCGATTTCTACAGAGCGGAGCGCCCCAACCGCGACACGATTGTCTTCTTCTGCCATTTCGGCATGGAGTGCGTGCTGCTGAGCCGCCTGATGAACACCTCACCCATGATACTCTGGCACCATCTCTGTGCCGCGCCGTCCTCTGTGACCACGGTTCATACAGAGGAGCGCTGCCCCGGGAAAGCCATTTTCCGCGTAAGCGCCTTCGGCGACATCTCCCATCTGTACGTGGCGGGGGAGGAGCCTTCCTTCTCGGCCAGGTTCTGCGAGACCTATGACAGCCAGGGGGAGAGGCATGGCTGAGCGGGGGGCGGCATGGCGGTTCGGGACATGGAGCATGTAAGGATTGGGGAGTCCGGTGAGCATATGGAAAAGAAAAACAGGGCATTTTGCGCAACCGCCGCGATAGTAGCGGGCATATTGATTCTGGCCGTCATGGAGTGGCTGGGCCACAGGCGGATACCCTTCATGATGGACGACCTCTGGTATGCCACCAACCTGGCCACTGACCGCCCTCTGCAGGGCCTGGGGGACGTGATGGAGAGCCAGGTCTGGCATTTCCTGAACTGGGGGGGACGCTGCGTGACACATGGCATCCTGCAGCTCACTTTGATGTGCGGAGAGCTGGGGGCGGATATGCTGAATATGATTGCCACGCTTGTGCTGGGCTGGATGGTGTGCGTGACGGCAGGCTGGAGAAAGCCTTTCTGCTTTCTGTGCGCCTCTTCCCTGATTGTGGCCCTGAATGCCAATGTAAAGATGAGCATGTTCTGGCAGGCGGGGACGGTGAATTATGTCTATTCCACCGTGTGGATTCTGGCGTTCCTGTGGCCCTACCTCAGGCAGACGGAGGAGCCGGAGGCGGACGACCTGCCGCTTGTGAACCTCTGGATCTGGCCCCTGGGGCTGATGGCGGGCTGGAGCAACGAGAACATGGGCCCCGCCAGCCTGGTGACGGCCCTGGCGGCTGTGGGCTATCTGGTGAAGGGAAAAAAGCGCAGGCTTAAAGCCTGGATGGCGGGCGGCCCCGCGGCATGCCTGCTGGGAAGCATCCTGGTGGTGGCCGCCCCCGGCAACTTCGTCCGGGCCCAGGCTGTGGAGAAACTGCCTTTGGGCGCTTTCCTGTATGAACGGCTGTTCTCCATGCTGCGGGCGGGGGCGGACTATTTGTTCCCGGCGGCCCTTTTGCTGGCGGCGGTGCTTCTCTTCTGGACGGTGTGCCTGAAGGAGAGGCTTCGGCCCGCCCAGTGGATGCTGCTGGCCCTGGCCGTCCTGTCCTACGGGGCCATGGTGCTGTCGCCCCACTATCCGGACAGGGCCACCTTCGGGACAATGGTGGCATGCATCGCGCTGAGCCTATCGGTGCTGAAGGGCATCCTGGCGAAGCGGCGGGACATGGAAATCTACGCGGGTGGCATGGCGTTGTGCTACTGGGTCTATGCGGTGTATGTGCTGGCCGTGGTGCAGTAAAACAGTTGACGGAAAAACGAATGCCAGCCGCAGGAACAAATGGAAATAAATAGAAGAAAATGGCCATAAACGGCAATAAATAGAAACAAACAGGAACGAGTAGCGACAAATCGGGAAAGGACGGGGAAAGGATGAAAGGGAAGGGCTTGCGGAAGCGATATGCGGAATGGATTCAGGCACTGTCTGCTCTGCTTCTCATCGCGATAGCCGGGCTGACGCTCCATGACATGCAGACCGCGGAGGGCGCGGGCCTTTATCTGGCCATCAAGGCGGGGGCGGAGGATCGCCGGATGTACGATTTCGCGGTGGACGCGGCGGGGATGCTCTGCCTGTTGGTGCTGCTCCTGCTGCCCTGCTTCCTGCAAAAGCGGCTGCGCCCGGCCCCGTTCCTGCGCTTTGCCTCCGCCAGCCTGGCCTTCTTGCCTGTCATGAGCATGGCGAGTCTGGTCCACCTGGCGGACGGCACGGAAAAGCTTGCAATCCGCCAGACGTTTTTCACGGGATGGCCGGGAGCTGCCCTGCTGGAATGGCTGGGGGAGCTGCTGCCTGCGCTGTCGGTTGGACTGCCGGTGCTGATACTGGCCTTCGGCATGGCAGGGAAAGCAGGGAGCCCGGAGAACATGGCAGGGAAAGCGGAGCGAGCTGGGAGCTTCGAAAAGACGCGCCCCCATCCCTGGCTTCCCCGGGCCGCAGGGCTTGCGGCGCTTGCGCTGTCGGCTGTCTCATTGCTGTTCCCCGCACTGTCGGACATCTGTGTCTATCTCATCGTATATCTACTGCTTGCGGCCGCTTTTTCTCTGTGGGAGAAGCTGCACGATGCCCATCCGGGCCTGAACGCCTGGGGCTGGATCCTGTTCGGCGGCTTCTGGCTGCGGGCTGTGGAGCGGATGCTGGAAATCATGAGCGTGTACCACCTGTGAAAAAGATTCGAAGGACCCAAAGTCGTGCAAAGGAGCATATCATGAAAAGAATCTTCAAAGCCTACAAAGACCTCATCAGCATCCTCTTCTCGGAATCCCCCTGGATCGTCATACTGACCTTCCTGGCTACAATCATAGACGGAATCCTGGTTCCCATAAGCATTTATGTGAACCAGAATGTCTTCGACGGCGGCCTGGCGGTGGCGCGGGGCCAACTGCAGATGGAAGACTACATTATCTTCCTTGCCCTGTTCGTGGCGACGGCCCTCCTGCCGGAGATTCTTTCCGGCATCATCTTCCAGTACGTGGAGCCCCGCTCCCAATTGATTCTGAAGACAGCCTATAAGGGCCGGATGCTGCGCAAGCTCAAGACCTTGAAATACGAGCATTTCGAGAACGAGGAGTCCATGGAGATCATCGACAAGGCCTACAACCGGGTGGAGAACGCGGCCAGGCATCTGTTCCCCATGTATGTCTACTTCCGGTTCTCCGGGCTGATCGCCAGCATAGGCACGCTCTGCTATATATGCGGCATACGCTGGTGGCTGCTGATCACGGTCCTGGCGCCCTTTGCCCTGGAAACCCTCCTGTCCAGCAGGAATAACTACAATATCTATATGGAGATGGAGACCTACTGGAAGAAGGAGAGGCGCTACACCATTCTGGGCGAATACCTGCGGTCGCGGAACTTCACCAGGGAGCTGAAGGCCTGCGGGAACGCCGATTACCTCATAGGCCGGTACAGGGAACGCCTCAAGGAGCGGAACCAGGAGTACGAGCGATTCTTTTTCAAAAATATCCGAAAGATACTCCTGGGCAGCAACATCACCAAGATCGGCTCCATCGCCAACGTGATCATCCTACTGATCCTCTTCGCCAGAGGGCAGATCTCAGTGGGCCTGTTCATCGCCGTGACAGGCGTGATGTTCGGCGAGATATACGGTAGGCTGGAGAATTTTGCGGGCTTTTTCAAATGGTCCGGGATGCATGTCAATACATACGAATACTACGATAAATTCTTCGCCTTATCGGACGAACCCGAGGGGAAGGAGACGGAACTGCCCGAAAGCCATGACATAGAGTTCAGGGATGTGTGGTTCCGCTATCCCGGCACGGAGGAGGATATCCTGAAAGGGCTGAGCCTCCGCATAAAGGACGGGGAGAGGGGCTCCATCGTGGGGGCCAACGGCGAGGGGAAATCCACCATGATTAAGCTGCTGCTGGGCCTGTTTGCCCCGGACAGGGGCGAGATTCTGGTGGGCGGCAGGAACCTGGCGTCCTATCCCCTGTCGGTGCGGACGAAGATGTTCGCCCCTGTGTTCCAGGATTTCTCCCGGTACAGCATCACCATAGGGGAGAATATCGGCGTGGGCGATGTGGAGGAAATGGAGAACCGGGAGAAGGTCCGGGCGGCGGCCAGGAAAGGAAAGGCTGACGAGTTCACCGAAAAGCTGGCGGAAGGATACGACACGCTGCTGGGCCGGGACTTTGAGGGCGGCACCGACATCTCCGGAGGCCAGTGGCAGAGAATCGCCATATCCCGCGCGTTCATGGGCGACAGGCCCATACTCCTCCTGGATGAGCCCACTTCCCAGCTGGATCCCATGGCAGAGGCAGATTTGTACCATGAGTTCGCCGGGATGGTGGAGAACAAGACAGCACTGTTCATCACCCACAGGCTGGCCTCCACCATGATTACGGACAGGATTTTCGTCATCCGGGACGGAAAGGTGGCGGAGGAGGGCACCCATGAGGCGCTGATGGCGGCGAAGGGCATCTATGCCCGGATGTTCCAGTCTCAGAGGCAGTGGTACAGGCATGGGGGGCAGTGCCCCGGGAGCCGCGGAGAGGAGGGGACGGATTATGGCGAAGAAGAATGAGGCACGGGAGGCCCAGGCAGGCCCGGCATATGAAATCCGACATGATGACCACACTGCTGTCTTTGAGCGGGACATCCTGAGGGAGAATCCCCGCAGGCTCTCCTATCTCACCAGGCTCTTTGTCTATGTGTTCTCCTCGGCGAAGCTGATGTGCGGCATCTTTCTGGGGATTGCGGTGTTCCTGAGCATCCTCCAGCCTGTCGTCGCCTTCCTATGGGGAAAATATCTGGACAATGCGAACCTGTACGCGGAGAGCCCGGATCCGGCCGCAGTCCAGCTTGCGTCTCTGGTGGGGCTGGCGGTGCTGTACTGGCTCCTGCGGTTCCTGGGGGACATGGCCAACCGCTATCTCTACGGCGGGGAGGACATCGAGCGGCTCAGCAAGGTCCAGGACCACAGGCTCCAGGAGAAGTTCCAGGCCAGGCTGTTCGAGAAGATATCCAGGCTCTGCCCGGACTATATGGAGGTGCCGAAGATCAACGACATGATAGACCGCTGCTTTCAGGCCATGGGCGGGGAGTGGAGCTCTCTGCAGCGGGGCGTGGTCATCGAGGGCTATGTGATCATCGCCAAGGCGGTGTCCGTGGCCATGGTGGCGGTCTCCCTGTACCTGTTCCATCCGCTTTTGTGCCTGCTGGTGCTGATTGCCCCGGTCCCCACCCTGTACACCACCTACGTCGGCAACAGGCTCACCTTCAGATTCTCCCGGGACAACGGGAAGGTCCTGCGGGAGGCCGGGTATTATCAGAAGCTGATGCTGGGAACCTCCGCCAAGGAGGTGAAGGCCTTCAACCTGTTCGACTTTTTCTACGGCAAGTGGAAGGTCCTGACGGACGAGTATGTGGTGAAAGAGAAGCGCAACCAACGGAATGTGTTCTTCCTGGGGCTGGCCAGCGGGCTGGTGGCCAATCTGGCTGCCGCCGGGGCGAATATCTTCGCCATCCTGCTGATGGCACAGGGGAAGCTCTCCGTTGGCGCTCTGGGGGCGGTGCTGGCCCTGATCGGCACCCTCATGGGGAGCACATCCCAGCTCTTCGCCTCCATCGCCTCCTTCCTCTCCAAGAAGAACGAGGCCTCCCAGTTCTTTGAGCTGATCGACCTGGCAGAACAGGAGATGGGGGAGGGGGAGAAGGCCCCTGTGGAGATAAAGAGCCTGGAGGCCAGGAACATGACCTACCGCTACCCCCTGACGGACGCCTGTCGGATCAGGGACGTCAGCTTCACCATCCGCAGGGGGGAGAAGGTGGCCTTCGTGGGGGAGAACGGCGCGGGGAAGACCACCTTCGTGAAGCTCCTGACGGGGATGCTGGAGCCCTCGGCGGGGGAGCTGCTCATCAATGGCAGGAGCGCGGGGGACATGGGCGCTGCCAGGCGGTACGCCTCCCTGTCCTGCGTGTTCCAGGAGCCCGCCCGGTTCCACACCTTCACCGTTGGGGACAATGTGTTCCTGGGGGACGTGGACAGGGAGCGCGGTGAGGAGGACATCGGCAGGGCCCTGGACTTTGCGGGGCTTGGGGATGTGGACAAAGACGCCGACCTGGGGAAGGACGTGGGAGGCACGGACCTCTCCGGGGGCCAGTGGCAGAAGCTTGCCATCGCCAGGGCCTATTACCGGGACAGGAACTTCATCGTGCTGGACGAGCCCACCAGCAACCTGGATCCGGTGGCCGAGGCCGAGGTGTTCCGGAAATATATGGTCATGACCGAAGGGCGGACGGTGATCATGGTCACCCACCGGATCAGCATCGCGTCTCTTGCTGACAGAATCGTAGTATTCCGGAAGGGCCGGATCGTGGAGGACGGCTCCCATGAGGAGCTGCTTGCGAAGAACGGGGAGTACGCCAGGCTGTACGCGGCGCAGGCGCAGTTCTATGACCGTTAAGAGTGTGCGCCTTTGCGCTGGGGCTGCAGCGGTTTGTTGCTTCGCAGTTCTGGGCCGTCAAGGGTGTGCGAACTGCCGATTTTTTTCAGGCCGTGGCGCGCCTGATTGAGACTGCCGCAGACAGATTGCCGGTGCGGGCTGGGGCGGTATGCGGAAGAACAGACTCTCGGAATTTCAGAAAGCAGAATCAGGCATTGGGGCAGCAAGGCACCTGGAAAAGCGGGGGAATCGCTTAAAGGAGCTCCGGAAAGAGATTCCGCGAGGATATGAAGAAGCATGAGGTGGAATCCCGGCGAGGGGAGAGGGGCCTGTCAGGTAAGTGAAATTGCCTGGCGGGCCTTTTTCGGCACAGAAAATTTCCGGCATGGCGGATATGGGATTGGGGCGGGATTGCAACAGGATTACAACAGGATCGGGGCGGCATTGCGGCGGCATGAAATTCATGGTTGACAGCGCACCGCAGATGTGCTATTTTATATCTATCATCGATATGTCGAGTCTCGACATGTTGATGGTAGACATACTTTCGAAATCTTACGTCAGGAGGGATATCGTTGGATGAGGCTTTACGGAAAAAGTACATACCCATGACTGAGACTACCTACTATACCCTGCTGGCAGTGACCACGCCCCGGCACGGCTATGCCATCATGCAGTTCGTGGGGCGGCTGACCCAGGACAGGCTGCTGCTGGGCACAGGCACCCTCTATACCATGGTGGGGCGGCTTGCCTCCGACGGCATCATCCAGGTGCTGCAGGAGGACGGGAAGAAATCCTATCTCCTGACGCCCGTGGGCATGGAGCTGCTGGGGGAGGAGACAAAACGCCTGGGCCAGCAACTGTCTGACGGGCTGAAAATCCTGTCAGGGGGGGCACAAACGGTGGATTGAGGAGGCTGCTGCGGCAAAACGCCGCGCGGCATGGGCCCGGAGAGCACAGTGGGCCTGGCGAGCGGGCTGTGCCTAAATGGCGCGGTCTGCCGGGAGGCATACCGTGTCTGGAAGGAGGGCTGTGCCTGAATGGCGTGATGCGCATAGAAGCCGCACTGCGCCGGACAGGAGGGACGGCCGGATAAAAAAGCGCATCCGGCCGGTTATGTGTGAGCGCGCGCCGCAGCGCGCAGATTGGTGTCATGATGAGATTAGAAGTGAAAGGCATACGCAAGAGCTTTGGGGACAGGGAAGTGCTCCATGGCGTAGACTTCCATGTGGAGAGCGGTAAGGCGTTGGGATTGCTGGGTAGGAACGGCGCGGGCAAGACCACCACGATCCGCATCCTCATGGACGTGTTCCATGCGAACAGCGGGGAAATCCTGCTGGACGGTAAGAAGTTCCTGCCCTCGAAGCACAGGATAGGCTACCTGCCGGAGGAGCGGGGGCTGTACCCGAAGAGGACAGTCATCGACCAGATGATATACCTGGCATGCCTCCGGGGCATGAACCCCAGAGAGGCCAGAGAGAGCGCGAAAAAATGGCTCGCCAGGCTGGAGGTCTCCGAATATGAGACCAGGAAGCTGGAGACCCTGTCCAAGGGCAACCAGCAGAAGGTGCAGCTGGCAGCCACGCTGGTGAGCAACCCGGAGATCGTGATCCTGGATGAGCCCTTCAGCGGCCTGGACCCGGTGAACTCCCAGATTCTGAAGGACGTGGTCAACGAGCTCATCGCGGAGAACAGGATCGTGATATTCTCCAGCCACCAGATGAGCTATGTGGAGGAATTCTGCGACGAGATCGCCATCATCAACCAGGGAGAGGTGGTGCTGGCCGGAAGGCTGCGGGACATCAAGCGGGAGTACGGAAAGAACCGCCTGATGCTGGCCGCGGAGAACCTGTCCGTGGAGGAGCTGGCCGGGAAGGTGGAGCGGGAATGGCCGAATCTGGTGAGCCTCTCCGGCAGGAAGAAGGAATTCCTGATCCTGGAGCTGAAGGAGGGCGCGGACAGGCGGGGCGTCATGGCTGCGCTGGCGGCTTCCGACATGGAGGTGGAGCGGTTCGGCATCTACGAGCCGTCGCTGAACGACATATTTGTAGTAAAGGTAGGTGAGGACGAATGAAAAGATTCGCAATCGTACTGAAATATGAACTGAAGGAATATTTTACCAACAAGGTGTTCATGGGGCTCACCGTAGTCCTGGCCCTCCTGGGGGTGGCGGCCCTGTTCCTGCCCCGGTTCGTGGACATGTCCGGCTTTACCGGCGTGCAGGTGACTGGCGGCGGCAGCGGCGAGGAGACAGAGAGCGACAGCGGGGAGGAATCCCTATACCTGTACGTGGACCAGGCGGGCGTCCTGCAGGAGGAGGCGCTTGGGGGAATGTTCCCGGGAGTGCTCTGGCAGGAGGCTGAGGACACGGATGCCCTGAGGGCCGCGGTGGAGGCCCAGGAGGCTGAGGCCGGATTCGTGATAACCGGGGCCACCCAGTATGAATACTATGTCTACAACAAGGCCATGACGGACAGCAACACCGCTGTCTTCGACCAGGCCATGAAGCTCTTCTACCGGATGAGCTACAGCCGGGAGAAGGGCTGGGATCTGGAGGAGATTACGGCCATGTACGACGTGCCGATCACGGTCACGGAACAGATTCTGAACAAGGACTCCGGCAGCAACTATTGGTACTGCTACGTGCTTGTCATCATCGTGTTCATGCTGATCGTGTACTACGGCCAGATGATCGCGGTGTCCGTCACCAACGAGAAGAGCAACCGGGCCATCGAGGTGCTTGTCACCAGCACCTCCCCCAACAGCCTGCTCTTCGGCAAGGTGATTGCCGGGGCCATCGGCGGCGTGTTCCAGATGGGCGTGATCCTGGGGGCGGTGCTTCTGTCCTACCAGCTCAACAGGGACCAGTGGGGCGGCATGCTGGATATGTTCCTGCACATCCCCGGGGACGTGCTGCTGGCCTTCGCCTTCTTCGGCCTGGGGGGCTATCTGTTCTACGCCTTCCTCTACGGGGCCATGGGCGCTCTGGTGAGCAAGACCGAGGACATCAGCAAGAGCGTCTCCGGCCTGATGGTGGTGGTGATGGGCGTGTACTTCTTCTCCCTGTTCCAGCTGATGAATGTGGACGGGACAGTGATCAAGGTGCTGTCCTTCCTGCCGATCAGCTCCTACAGCACCATGTTCGCCCGGGTGGCCATGGGCAGCGTGGCGGCATGGGAGATCGTGGTGTCCTTCCTGATACTGGTGTTGTCCATCATAGGCACCGGCGTGTTGGGGGCAAAGCTCTACCGCATGGGTACACTGCGGTACGGCAATCCGATTAAAATCGGCACAGCGCTGAAAGATATGCGCAAAAGCGACTGACATGCCAAAACCAGGCCCGCAGAGCGGATGCATCCGCCTGCGGGCCTTTAGCGATTCCGGGTTCAATTTTATAGTTCCATTTTATGGCTCCGCTCTGCGGCCCGCTTCCGGGGCCTGCTCCGGGGGTCAGTCCTGCTCCCCCGCGTCCGGCTCCGGTTCGGAGGGGCGATAGCTCTCCAGGAAGCGGAAGAAATCCTCTGTCAGCCCCGGATCGTAGATGCGGCCGGCCAGCTCTGCCATTTTCCGCCGGACCGCGTCTCTGGGATAATTCCCCCCTGAAATGGTGGGCATGGTCCAGTAGGTGTAATCGCCCACGATGTGGATGATCCGGGCCTCCAGGGGGATCTGCTCCGCGGCCAGCTGGTTTGGATAGCCGGAGCCGTCCCAGTTCTCGTGGGAGTGGAGGATTACGTCCGCCACCCTGTACAGCTCCTCGAACTGTCTTGCCATGGTGTAGCCCTGGGTGACATGGGTCCGGATCCGCAGGGTCTCCTCCTCCGTCCTGGACTGCCCGCGGATGTAGAAGGATTCCGGGAGCTTCGCCATGCCGATGTCCTGGAACCGGGCGGCCAGGCCCACCTCCCGGGCCTGCTCCCGGGGAAGGCCCAGACAGAGGGAAAAGGCCTGGGCCATCTCCGCGGCATGGTCCACCACGATCCTGCTGAGAATCTGCCTGTCGTAGAGCCGCTCCATGATGTACTCGGGGACGTGCTGCTCATGCTTGAGGGCCTGCTTGTTCTGGTACATCTTCACGTCCGCCCTGGAGAAGCAGTCCTGGAGGGTCTCTTTCTCGCTGTCCCAGTCCGCGGCGCCCAAAGCCACCGACAGGGGCAAAGAGAGGGTGGTGTCCTTGCCGCAGTCCCTGGCCACCCGGCGGCAGTAGTCCAGGGCGGTTTCCAGAGTGGTGTCCGGCAGGATGACCCGGAACTCGTCCCCGCCGCAGCGGGCCACCAGCCAGTCGCTCTTGGCCAGGCTGTCCATGATCTTGGCGATGTTGATCAGGAGCTGGTCCCCGGCCTTATGGCCGAAGATATCGTTGGTCAGCTTCAGGAAATTGGCGTCCGCGGACACCATGCAGATCTGGCGGCCCTTCTGGCCGGCGTACATGTCCGCCACCTCCTCGAACTTCCGGCGGTTGTAGAGACCTGTCATGGAATCCTTCTCCGCCAGGGTCTCCAGGACGGTCTTCTCCTGCTGGTGCAGGAGCCGCTGGCTCTCCAGGGAGTTGATCGCGTCCTGGAGCCGCAGGTTCCCGCAGCCCAGCTGGGAGAACTGGCCCGCCAGGAGGGACAGGAGGTCTAAGATATGCTCGAACTGGGCCCTGGTGATGGTGGGGATCGCCCGCACATGCTCCAGGAATTCCTCCTCGTCCAGCTGCAGGATGCGGGCATTGGTGCGGTATTCCTCCTCCTCCGGCACGTCCTCCGCCAGTCGCACCTGCCCTACCAAAATGCTGGCCAGATGCCGGCCCTCCACGATGATCGGGACGCTGGCGTCGGTGAGCCCGGCGGACTGGCAGTGGCAGATATATGGTTTTTCGTCATTGTGGGCGCTTAAGGCCCTGTCGGACAGATCGCACCGGGCCCTGCCCACAGGGGACTTCTTCACCACGTCCCGGCAGAAGCGGCAGTAGTCGCTGTCCTTGGTGAAGCGCTCGCCCCTGGGGCCGCGTATGCTGATGCCCACCTGCAGCGCCACGGACAGGGAATCTATCAGCTTCTGCAGGAAATCCATGTCGAATATGTCCTGAAATGTATATGTATCCATAATTCACCTCTTTTAGTAATTCTAATTTACCACAGCTACAGGGCATTTGTCTATAGAATATGGCCTTGGAAGGGTTTAATTTTGTGCATTTTCTTTTTGTGCTGCAAAGCTTTAATGAATTGACATTCTTTTTGGAAAGTGGTATCATGATTTGGTAACGAATACATTCAGAAATAATGGTGGAGAGATGGATAAGCAGCAGATACTGGTTGTCGATGACGAGGAAATAAATCGTATCATACTCATGCAGATGTTCGAGGACAGCCTGGACGAGTATGAACTGCTGGAGGCGGGGAACGGCCTGGAGGCAGTGGAGCAGATTGATAAGAATCAAAATATCGTACTGATCCTGTTGGATGTGGTGATGCCCATCATGGACGGCTTCAAGGTGCTGGAGCATATGCAGGAGAAGAAACTGTTGGAAGCCATCCCTGTAATACTTATCACAGGGGAGAGCATTGAGGACAGTGAGGGCAGGGCCTATGACTTCGGCGTGGCGGACGTGATACATAAGCCCTTCTTGACCCATATCGTGAGGCGCCGCAGCAAGAATATCATAGAGCTGTACCAGAACAAGCGCAACATGGAGCGGCGCTTAAAGGAGCAGGAGATCGCCATTAGGGCCCAGGAGAAGGAAATCAGGGAGACCAACGAGTTCATGGTGGATGCCCTGAGTACCGTGGTGGAGTCCCGGAACGCGGAGACCGGGGACCATACCAAGCGCATCAAGTACTACACCCGGATTATGGCGAACCACCTGATGGAGCATTTTCCCAAGTACGGCCTGACCCCCGTGACGGTGGACGGGATATCCAGAGCGTCCGTCATGCATGACATCGGGAAGATCGGCATCTCGGACACCATCCTGCTGAAGCCGGGCCGTCTGACCAACGAAGAATTCGACATCATGAAGACGCATACCACCATCGGCTGCGACATCCTGGAGAAATTCTATAAGGACAGGACCAGCGAATTCTACCGTTTCTGTTATGAAATCTGCCGCCACCATCATGAGCGGTGGGACGGGAGGGGGTATCCGGATCACCTGGCCGGAGACGATATCCCCATCAGCGCGCAGATCGTCGCCATAGCGGATGTCTATGATGCACTGGTAAGCCCGAGAGTGTATAAGAGTTCCTTCTCGGAGGAGAAGGCGTTCGAGATGATTACCAACGGCGAATGCGGCCAGTTCGCGCCGGATATATTGGAATGCTTCAGGCTTGCCAGGGAAGATTTCCACAATATCATGGAAATGCTGGGAGCGTCCTAGTTATTGCAATAGGAACGGCAGCAAAGTGGGGATGACGCTTCTGCTGCTGTTTTCATTCATGACAATAGAATTTTCGCGAAGCGGGAATTCTATTGTTGGGCTGTTTTCATTTATGGGGAAAGCGGATGCCGGCGGAGGGACGATATGGGAGAGGATTGGACGGGCGCATTTCCCGTGGAGGACGCGCTGGAGATGGTGCTGATGTTTGACGGGACAGGTGAGATCACCTATGCCAATGCCGCTGCCAGGAGCAGGCTGGGATACGCGCCGGAGGGCGCGGAGGACGGCCTCCGGGGCAGGCAGATGGGGGAGGTGTTCCCCGGCGTCTTCAGATTCCCGGGGAGCGTATCCGGCATCCCGGAGGGGGAGGAGAGGCCCCATCTGGTGATGTACCGCAGGAACCGCACCTGCTTTCCGGTGGAGGCCAGGTTCCTCCGGGATCCGGACAGAGGCATCTTCGTCTGCATGGCCAACGATATCCTGGAGCAGGAGCACCTGGGAAGGGAGATCGAACAGGTGCGGGAGGAGGCCAGACAGGCGGCCAGGGTCAAGTCGGAATTCGTGGCCAATGTGACCCATGAGCTGCGCACGCCTGTGAACGGCATCCTGGGCAATGTCAGGGAGCTCCTGGGCGGGCCCCTGGAGGAGGGGCGCACCGCGAAGGCCCTGCAGCTCATAGAGCGCTGCTGCGGCGACATGAACAAGATTATCGACAATATCCTGGATTTTTCCAAGCTGGAGGCGGGGAAGTTCACCCTGGAGCTTCGGAAATTCCATTTTCGAAATATGCTGGATTACGTGAAGGCCCAACACATCAGCAGAATCACCGAGAAGGGGCTGGATTTCTTCCTGACCGTATCGCCCCAGGTGCCGGAGCAGGTGGTGGGGGACGAACTGCGCATCGTGCAGATTCTGAACAATCTTCTGTCCCTGTCTCTTATACACATCTCCGAGCCCACGAGACAGATGAGGATCT
>CAMQOJ010000042.1 GCA_947003375.1 uncultured Lachnospiraceae bacterium | reverse complement strand
GCTGGAGTATGTGGGGATCTGCGGCAGCGACCTGCATTACTACGAGACAGGGGCGATTGGCGACTATGTGGTAAAGCCGCCTTTTGTGCTAGGCCACGAGCCGGGCGGAACCGTGGTGGAAGTGGGGAAGGATGTGAAGCATCTGAAAGTGGGCGACAGGGTTGCGCTGGAGCCGGGCAAGACCTGCGGCCATTGTGAATTCTGCAAAACAGGGAATTACAACCTCTGCCCGGATGTGGTCTTTTTCGCAACGCCTCCGGTGGACGGGGTATTCCAGGAATACGTGGCCCACGAGGCGGATCTTTGCTTTAAGCTGCCGGATCATGTGAGCACCATGGAGGGCGCATTGATTGAGCCTCTGGCAGTGGGATTCCATGCGGCCATGCAGGGAGGCGCAAGGGCAGGACAGACAGCGGTTGTCATGGGGGCAGGCTGCATCGGCCTGGTGACAATGATGGCGCTAAAGGCAATGGGCGTTTCGAAGGTGTATGTGGTGGATATCATGGAAAAACGTCTCCGGAAAGCGCTGGAGCTGGGGGCAGACGGCATCATTAACGGAGCGCAGGCAGACGCGGTGGAAGAGGTAAGGAAGCTGACGGAGGGGAGAGGCTGCGACCTGGCAGTGGAGACCGCCGGCACACAGATAACCACAGTGCAGACCATCCATATGACCAGGAAAGGCGCGACGATCGTGCTGGTAGGCTACAGCAAGAGCGGGGAAATGACGCTACCCATGAGCCTTGCGCTGGATAAGGAGCTGACGTTCAAGACCGTGTTCCGTTACCGCCATATCTATCCCATGGCCATAGAGGCCGTTGCGGCAGGCAAGGTAGACCTGAAGGGTATCGTGACGGATGTCTTCGGGCTCGGCGAGGTGCAGAAGGCCATGGACTACAGCGTGAACAACAAAGCCGATATTGTGAAAGCGGTGATACGCATTGCCCGGTAGACAGCGCGGATAAACAGAACCCCGGAAACGGACTATGAATACAGGATAGAATCAGACTGAAGGCAGGGAAAGCCATTTTATGGTGGCAGATTCCGGGAGAAAATGATACAATAGAACCAAAACAAGATACGTCAAGGAGAAGACATGCGCCTGTTAGAATCCATAACGGAAGCCTTCGTCGCAGAGAGCAGGGAAATCCTGGGTGAAAACCTGGTGGGGATATACCTCCATGGCTCCGCGGTGATGGGGTGCTTCAATGAGAAAAAAAGCGATATTGATTTACTGGTGGTGGTAGACGGGGAGCTTCCGGACGAGGTGAAAAAGCGGTATCTGGATATGGTGGTGAGGCTGAACGGAGACGCCCCGGAAAAGGGAATCGAAATGAGCGTCGTCAGAAAGGACGTGTGCAGGCCATTTGTCTATCCGACTCCCTTCGAGCTGCACTTCTCCGTCTCCCATCTGGAATGGTATCGGGAGAATCCCGCGGATTATATAGCGAGGATGAAGGGCGTGGACAGGGATCTGGCAGCCCATTTCACCGTCATCTGCCATAGGGGGAAATGCCTGTATGGGAAGGGGATCCAGGACGTTTTCGGGAAGGTGGACAGGCAGTATTATCTTGACAGCATCCTGTCCGATATAGAGGACGCGGAGAAGGATATCATGGAAAATCCTGTCTATATCGTCCTGAACCTCTGCCGTGTGCTTGCCTGTAAAAGGGAAGGGGCTATCCTGTCTAAGAAGGAGGGCGGCGAATGGGGATTGAAAGCCCTGCCCGGGAGATATCATGGCCTGATATCACAGGCGCTGCGTGAATACGGGGCCGGGGAAGGGAAGGGCTGGGACGAAGCGGAGGCGCGGGAATATGCTTCCTACATGACGGAGCAGATTCATGGCGTCACAGGATAGAAAGGGAACCGGACATGGACACATACGCGCAGAAATCAATAAAACATTGCCTGGACATGATTGCGCCCTTTGAAATGCCAAACCAGGAGAAGGTAGACGGAAATCAGCACTTTTATCGATTCATGGTCTCGCTTTACCGCGGAATGTACCAGAACCCGGAGGGATACCTGGTATTTCCGAGCCCTTATGAAGAATATGCCAGGAAGCGGAAAGAGCAGAGACCGCAAAAGAAAATAGAAAAGGCCCATGTCAGTGATTCCCGGGAGAGCACGCTCAGGAACACTTTTCAGCAGGCTATACAGTTTTATGCATCATACTTTTATCATATAGGCATGCGGAGCAGGGGCATTGAGGCGAATTCCGGCGCGCTGATGATAGGGAAGGAAGAGTATGCGGATGTGCTGGAACAGATGGAGCGCGTCCATGAAGCGAAATATAACCCCGAGAGATATGAGGTATTGTCGAAGCTTGGCCTTCGGATATACGAAAAGGGAGACGTGTTCCATATCGCCCATGCCACATATGAACGGGCCATGGAAGGGATAGAGTATCTATGCAAAGCGCCTGACAGCAAATACAGGTGGATGAACTTTCTCCGCCTTGATTTCAAGAATGCATATGCACCGGTTCCCACAGTTGAAGACATATGCAGGACGCTGCCTGCCAGAAGCACCGAGGCCGTGAAAAAGCTGGAAGACAATCTGTCGGGAATGAAGATAAAGGCAAAAATAAAGCCTCTGAGAGGAATCGTCTCGGACTTTAAGTGGAAGGTTGAATATGCCCACAAGGGGAAAAACATATGTGGCTTCTATGCGGATAATGAGTCCTTCCTCCTGTGCATCTACTTCAACCATTTTCAGAATATCACTGATTTTGCAGAGGCTTTATACGGGGAAGACCGGGAGTTGTTCCAATGGTTCAAAAGACAGTTTCCCGAGAGATTATGCAGATGCCCAAACAACCGGAGGGTACATTTCCACGATGAGCCACGGCGCATCTGCGGATTATCGAATCGGGCTGAAATCGAGAATCCTGACCAGGATGATATGGACAGTGCATTATACATCATAAGAAAATATCGAAATATCGGGTTGGGATGATGGAGAGATACGTTTATAGGCTTTTAACGGAATATCACCTGATGCGGGAGGGGCGGGAAAGATATGGAAAATCCCGGAAGTGCCGATGGAATATGGGCACTTCCGGGATTCTTTCCTGTCTTTTCCCTGCACGCCTTAAGGACGAATCAGTAGTTCTCCGCATGCACCTCGAAATAGCTCTGGGGATGGTTGCAGGTGGGGCAGACTTCCGGAGCCTTTGTGCCCACGATGATATGCCCGCAGTTGCGGCACTCCCATACCTTCACTTCGCTCTTCTCAAATACGGCTGCCGTCTCCACGTTCTTCAGCAGCGCGCGGTACCTCTCCTCGTGGTGCTTCTCGATCTCTCCCACCAGACGGAACTTGGCCGCAAGCTCCGGGAAGCCTTCCGCCTCCGCCGTCTTCGCAAAATCCTCGTACATGTCCGTCCACTCGAAGTTCTCGCCGTCTGCGGCTGCGGCAAGGTTCTCCTTGGTATCGCCGATTCCGGCCAGCTCCTTGAACCACATCTTGGCATGCTCTTTCTCGTTCTCCGCTGTCTTCAGGAACAGGGCCGCGATCTGCTCGTAGCCTTCCTTTTTCGCCGCGGAGGCGAAGTAGGTGTACTTGTTCCTTGCCTGGGATTCCCCGGCGAATGCCGCCTCCAGGTTCTTCTCTGTCTGCGTTCCCGCGTACTTTGTTGCTTTCATGTGTGTTTCCTCCTTGTTTGAATTCTATTTATTCCCGCGAGCAATGAGTCAAGTGGGCATGCTTGCATGCACATTTGACGAATGCCGCGAGGGTCAAATACCAAAGTGTCCGAAGGACGCTTTCTGCTCTGCAGCGCTGCAAGCTTGATACCCCGTTGCTTGCAGCGGGGTATTTGATTCCAAATGAAAATGGAAACATATTCTCTACGCGCGTCATGACATACTGGATTCCAGCAAATCCGACACATCCACCAGCTCCACCCCCGGCGCCCTGGCGGCGATGGCCTGTCTGTGGTCATAGGTGAGCGGTCTGCCTTCCAGGTCGCTGACGAAGCCCCCGGCCTCCTCCAGAATCAGAGCGCCCGCGGCATAGTCCCAGGGAGAGAGCGCCAGCTCGAAGAAGAATTCCGCCCTGCCGCTGGCCACCATGCACAGGTCGATAGCCGCGGAGCCGCTCCTGCGCAGGTCCTCCGCCCGGGATACATAGCGGTAGGCCACTTCAAAGGATTTCCGAATCAGCTTCTCATCATAGGGGGCAGTCCCGAATAGAATCAGCCCCTCCGCCAGCGTCCTCTCCGAAGCGTGAAGCTGTTCGCCATTGAGATAAGCACCCTTCCCCCTGAGGGCATGGAAGGTCTCCTGCAGATAGGGATTGTGCACCACGCCCAGGATGGGACGGCCATCCAGCGCCAGTGCCACGCTGATGCAGCTGGCGTGGTAATTCCTGGTGAAATTGGCGGTGCCGTCGATAGGATCTACGATGAAGGCATAACCCCTTGAGATATCGGTACAGTCCATCTGATCCTCCTCCCCCAGGAAGGCAGCTCCCGGAACCAGCTCCAGCAGCCGGGATTTCAGGATGGCCTGGACTTTGGAGTCATAATCCGTCACAAAATTCCCCCTGCCGGACTTCTGATGGATTTTCCGTTCTATATCGGAGGCACCCAAAAGGATAGTTCCGCACTCTTCCGCAAGGTCGATGATTTTCTGGAGCAGATGTTCTTCTTTCATGGTTTTTCTCCCCGTTTTCTTTTTTTAGAAACCCACTGTAAGTATAGCGAGTCCGAGGCATGAATGCAATGGATATTTTTGAATCATTTTGAAAAATGCCATTGCGGAATGGGACGCAGAGTGGCATACTGGAGGAAAGACAGATTGTCCACAGAGATTACGAAGTGGAGGAAAGGGCAAAGGAGACAGACCATATGCTATACGAAAAGAACCAGACAGAGCACATTTCCCGGGAACTGTTCCAAAATCCCTCCTGCGAGTACAGGGGGACGCCGTTCTGGGCCTGGAACGGCAGGCTTGACCGGGAGCGGCTCACGGAGCAGATTCAGGTCTTTCAGAAGATGGGCCTGGGCGGGTTCCACATGCATGTGCGCACGGGGATGGACAGCCCCTACCTGGAGGAAGAATTCATGGATTTCATCCGCCACTGCATCGGAAAGGCCGGGGAGATGGACATGCTGGCCTGGCTCTACGACGAGGACCGCTGGCCCTCCGGCACCGCAGGGGGGCGGGTGACTGTGGGCAGGCCGGAGTACGCCCGGAAATCCCTGCTCTTCACCACAAAGCCTTACGAGGAATGCGACTTCCCGGAACCGGCGGCCCCCGAGCCAGGGAGAGGCCAGGAGAACATCCGCCAGGAAAACGGGAAGCTCCTGGCAGTCTATGACATCCTGCTGGACAAGGACGGCAGGCTGGAACGGGGATATCGGGTGGAGAAGGAGGAGCCTGTGGAGGAGGGCGCAGTGCGCTGGTACGCGTACATGGAATACGCCTCCGCAGATCCCTGGTTCAACAACCAGGCCTATGTGGACACCCTGAACCCGGAGGCCATCGCGGAATTCATCCGCATCACCCATGAGGCCTACGCACGGAACGTGGGGGAGCATTTCGGGAAGCTTGTGCCCGCCATCTTCACGGACGAGCCCCAGTTCACCCCCAGGGGATGCCTGGATTTCGCGGGAGAAGCCAAGGATGTCTTCCTTCCCTGGACAACCAGCTTGCCGGAAGCTTACCGTCAGGTCTATGGGGAGGAGCTGCTGGATGCCTTGCCGGAGCTTTTCTGGGAGCGGGGGGACGGGTACCTGTCCACGATTCGCTGGCGGTTCCAGAACCTGGTCACGAATCTCTTCGTGGAGAGCTACTGTGAGCAGATCGGGAGCTGGTGCAGAGAGCACGGGCTCTATCTCACCGGACATGTGATGGGGGAGGGCTCCCTCTATGACCAGACCCAGGCCGTGGGCGATGCCATGCGCTGCTACCCTTCCTTCGGCCTTCCGGGCATGGACATGCTCTGCGATTTCCGCGAGTACACCACGGCCAAGCAGGTTCAGTCCATGGTGCGCCAGACCGGGGCGGAGGGCATGCTCAGCGAGCTCTACGGGGTCACGGGCTGGGACTATGACTTTCGGGGCTACAAGCTGCAGGGGGACTGGCAGGCGGCGCTGGGGGTCACGGTGCGGGTGCCCCATCTGGCCTGGTATACCATGAAAGGAGAGGCCAAGCGGGACTATCCGGCTTCCATCAGCTGCCAGTCCCCCTGGTGGGAGGAGTTCTCCATGGTGGAAGACCACTTCGCCCGCCTGAATGTGGCGCTGACCAGAGGGAAGGCTCTGGTAAAGGTGGCCGTGCTGCACCCCATCGAGACCTACTGGCTCTATTTCGGCCCCGGCGACCAGACTGCGGCCCTGCGGGAGCAGATGGATGCCCAGTTCGCCCACCTGGCGGAGATGCTGCTGTTCGGGGGTATCGACTTTGACTACCTGTGCGAGGCCCGGCTGCCGCAGCAGTGCAGGGGCAGCGCCTGTCCGCTGCAGGTGGGGGAGATGGCCTACGAGACGATTATCGTTCCGCCGATTAGGACCATACGCTCCAGCACCTTGAAGATTCTTACGGATTTTGCGGAAAAGGGCGGGAAGCTGATTTTCCTGGGGGATTGCCCGGACTATGTAGACGCAAGGCCCTCGGACGCCGCGGCGGCGCTGTACGGAAAGGGGATTCGCTGCGGGCTTTTGGATTCGGCCCTCCTGTCCCTGGTGGAGGGCCAGCGCTTCCTCCATATCCAGAAAGCCGACGGGCGCAGGGCGGAGGGGCTGCTTCATCAGCTTCGCCGGGAGGAAAGCGGGGATATGTGGCTGTTCGTCTGCAACGGCAGGAACCCGGCCAGCCCGGACGTGGATTCGGCAGGGAATCTTCGCTTCACGCTGCAGGGGGATTTTAAGGTGACCCTCTATGACACTATGACCGGGGATATCCTGCCCCTGGCTGTGCGCCATGACAAGGGCAGGACTATCCTGGAGCGGCCCTGGTACATCCACGAGAGCATGCTGCTGCTTTTGGAGGAAGAGGGGCAGCGGGCGGAACAGGCTGACAGCGGTAAGGAAAAAACAGGCGCTTTGTTCGGCTGCCATGTAGAAGCGGCCCCCGCCAGCCACAGAGCGGGAACGGAAAAAATCCGGGAGGGCGCGGACGAGGACAGCTCCTGCGGCGGCTCGAAAGAGAATCCTGGCGGTGAAGCGGAAGCAGAGGACATTTGCGGCAATGCGGGAGGGACGGCTGCCTGGGACGGCGCCGAAGCCGACATCCTCCCCGGGGAAGTGGACATCGCCCTCCAGGAGCCCAACATGCTGCTCCTGGACATGGCGGAATACGCCCTGGATGATGGGGAGTTCTATTCCGAGGACGAGCTGCTGCGGATAGACAACCACGCCCGCCGGGAGCTGGGCATCCCCCTGCGCCGCAAGGAGGTGGTGCAGCCCTACCTGGTGGAGGCCGGAGCGCCGGAGCACACCCTCCATCTGCGATTCCGCATCCCCAGCGAGATTGGGGCGGCAGGGCTGAAGCTGGGCCTGGAATGCCCTGAAACATCCGAAATCAGGGTAAACGGCATCCCTGTGCCCCCTGTGGGCAACGGCTGGTACGTGGACAGGGACATCCGGACCGTCTCCCTGCCGGATTTTGCCCCGGGAGAGAACCTGCTGGAAATCGCGGTGCCCATCGGCCCCCGGACGAATCTGGAGAACTTCTACCTTCTGGGGGATTTCGGCGTCCGCATAGGCGGCACGGTGAAGGTGTTGACCGAACCGGTCAGGAAAATCGGCTGGGGAGACATCGCCTCCCAGGGCCTTCCCTTTTACACAGGGAACCTGACCTACCGGACAAAGGTGCGCTCCCGGGGCGACTTCACCGTCCGGGTCCCCCAGTACCGGGGCGGGCTGGTGAAGATACTGGTGGACGGTAAGGACTGCGGGAACATCGCGTTCTCGCCCTACACCCTCAGGGTGCGCTGCGCCCCGGGAGAGCATAGAGTGGAGTGGAAGCTCTACGGCACCCGCCAGAACGGCTTCGCCCAGCTGCACCATACCCAGGGCGTCTATTTCTACCAGAGCCCCAATTCCTGGAGGAGCGCCGGGGACCTGTGGAGCTATGAATATCGCCTGAAGCCCGCCGGAATCCTGAAATCCCCGGAGATTGCGGGGGCGGTCTTCCTGGACGGGGCGGGGAACGCCCGCAGGAGGAGCGCCGCGGCCATGCATTTCACGGACAGGAGCTGACGCTTTTTGCCAAAATCATTGCCTAAAACGGCCCCAGGCGGTATAATAGACTACAGCGCCGGGGAATAACGGTATGGGGCCTGGGCGCAGATGCGGGACGAGCCCGCGGCGGCCATGGGCCCCGGAGTGAAAAAGGGACAAAAAGGAACGGTAAGATAAGAAAATATGGACACAAATACGATAATCATCATCATGATAGCATGCGTGGCAGCCATGGTGGGCAGCGCGGCCCTCTACCTGCGCCACAGGGCAAGGCGGGCCCGGCCGGAGGCCTTCGACCTGATGGAGGGCCATGAGTTTGAATACTACTGCGCGGAGCTGCTGCGCAAGAGCGGCTTCCAGGAGGTGGAGGTCACAAAGGGCAGCGGCGACTACGGCGTGGACATCCTGGCCAGCAGGGACGGCGTCACATACGCCATCCAGTGCAAATGCTACACGGCCCCCGTGGGGGTGAAGGCTGTCCAGGAGGCCTACGCGGGGCGGGATTACTACGACAGGATGGTAGGCGCGGTGCTCACCAACCAGTATTTCACCCAGCCCGCGGTGGAGGCCGCCGGGAAGCTGAAGATACTGCTGTGGGACAGAGGGTATCTGGAGGACATGGCGGAGGAGTGCGGGGCGCTGTGAGGGAAGCGGTTCCCGGTCTGCCAGGGGAACCGCAAAGCTTTCACGGAGATGCTTTCCGCGGTGGGGCTTTGCCCTCGCCTCGCCAGAACGCTGTCCCTCGCCCATGGGTCACCCCGTCTGCGCCAGCCACTGGCCCAGGGACGCAAAGTCCGCCGGGCCGCAGTCCAGGAAGAAGCTGTGGAAACGGTAGTCCGTATATTCCGCCCCCCAGAGCTCCTTCGCCTCCTCCTGCAGGGAGAGGATCTCCAGATACCCCAGGTAATACTTCAGATAATTGCAGGGCGTCTGTACGATGTAATTGTAGATTGCTTTCATGGAGGTGCTGTCGGTGATGCCAAAGCCGGACAGCACCTTTGCTATCTGGCTGTAGGAGGCGCCCTCATAGTGGATCAGCACATCGCAGACACAGTAGAGGCATAGCTGCAGGCTGCGGTTGCGGGCCTCCAGGGCTGCGGCCAGGGCCGCTGTCTCTTGGCCGTTCTCACGTAGGAGCTGCTCGGCGTACTGGTAGGACAGGAATTCCACGTACAGCGCCCAGCCCTCTTGATAGCCCCCGTACCAGAGCAGTTCCCTGGCAGGACGCTCCCCCGCGGCCAGGGAGGAGCGGTTGTGGTACACAGTCTGGTAGAGATGCCCCGGATACCCCTCGTGGGCCAGGGTGGTGTACAGCTCCAGGCCGTCAGGGGTCTTCTGGCGGTTGATGTAGATAGTGTTGGAGGCGGTGTCGTCCAGGGGAGCGGTCAGGTAGAAGGCCGGGGCGCAGTAGTCCGCCAGGCTGTCGGACACTGCTTTCACATGCACGTCCACCGCTCCGCCGGGGATGGAGGGGAAGTCCTCTGCCATCCTCTGCTTTAAGTCCAGCAGCATCTGGGAGGCCTCCCGGTAAGGAAAGCCGGGGGCAGTCTCCAGAGCATAGTACTGGAGGATTTCGGGGTGGTCCGCCGTCAGCTTCTTGATGTTCTGGTACTCTCTGGAGAACTGTTCCGCCAATAGCTGCTGGATATCCTCCATGGAGCGGTAGGAGCCGGTCTGGGAGATCAGCAGCTCCTGATAGTAGGCCTTGCCCTCCGGCAGCGCCGCCAGCCCGGCAGGCAGGGCATCGCCGTCCTCCAGCAGAAGGAGGCCGTCCCCCAGGCTGGCATAGGCGGGCAGCACCACGGTCTTTAAGAGCCTTTCGTTCTGGGCGGTATAGTGGCTGGCTTCCTCGGCCGTGACAAGGCCCCTGCCGAAAAGCTCCTCCAGCCGCTCCTGGAAGGTAGTCTGCAGGAAATGGGTGCCTGCCTCCAGGTCCTGTTTTGTGACAATAGTGTCACATTGCTCCCGCACGGACTTCAGGAAGGCTGCGGGCATGGGGAATCCGGCAGCGGCCTTCTCCTGCTCATAGGCCAGCAGGGAGGCGAAGTATTCGTCCGTCTGATCCAGCAGAGCCAGATAGTCCTCCACGTCCCGCCTGCTGCGGAAGGTGTACTCCGCCAGCAGGATAGGAAGCTGGGTCTGGGTGCCGGAGGCAGGGGACAGGGGCTCGTCATAGTAGGCGAAGCCGCTTAAGTTCAGGGAGTTCTCCAGAGAGCGGGTCAAAAGCTGCCAAAGCCTGGCATCCGCCGGGGAGAGCTTATCCGCGTCCAAGGAGTTCAGCGCGGCTAGCATGTTCTCGGTGGCCGCCTGGCTGCCCGGCCTGCTCTCGGCGCTGTAGCAGGAGAGGGAGGGCGCATAGTCATGGATGCCGAAGTCCGCTGGATTGGCCAGCGTATAGTGGAGATCCAGGGTATCGGCCGCCAGCTCCTGGGTGAAAAGTTTTGTCGTAAGGCTCTCGAAGCGCTTTTCGTCCCGCTGGTATGTAAACAGGAAAAGGGTTAGCCCCAGAAAGGCCAGGAGAAAGGCAAGGCCGAAAAGGAGCTGCTTGATGGAAAGACGGGAATTTGGTTTCAAAAAATCACCTGAAAGGGAAACGTTACTACATTATATGTAGAATTCCGGTACAATATTGACTTTGGGGCCGCTTTTTTTTATACTGATAGATAGAGATTTTAGCATAAATCAGCATAGACGCAGAAAAGAGGTAGATTATGAGCGAAGAGATCAGGAAAGCGATTCAGGAGGGACAGACGGTGCTGGGACTGGAGTTCGGCTCCACCCGTATCAAGGCTGTCCTGGTGGACGGGAGCCATCAGCCCATCGCACAGGGGAACTGGGACTGGGAGAACCGGCTGGAGGACAATATCTGGACCTACAGCCTGGAGGACGTCTGGGAGGGGCTGCGGGGCTGTTACAAGGACCTGGCGCAGGATGTAGAGGCGAGATACGGCGTGCCCCTGACCAGGCTGGCGGCCCTGGGCTTCTCGGGCATGATGCACGGCTACATGCCCTTTGACGGGGCAGGGAAGCTCCTGGTTCCCTTCCGCACCTGGCGCAACACCATGACGGAGAAGGCGTGCAAAAAGCTGCTTCCCGTATTCGATTTCAACATCCCCCAGAGGTGGAGCATCGCCCATCTCTATCAGGCCATCCTAAGCGGCGAAGGGCATGTGAAGGACGTGGCGTTCTTCACCACCCTGGCCGGGTACATACACTGGCAGCTCTCCGACGAGAAGGTGCTGGGCGTAGGCGAGGCCTCCGGCATGTTCCCCATTGACTCCGCAACCTGCGATTACGATGTCCGCATGCTGGAGCAGTTCGATGAGCTGGTGGCGGACAGGAACCTGGGCTGGAAGCTTCGGGACATCCTGCCCAAGGTGCTGCGCGCGGGTCAGACCGCCGGGTGGCTCACCGAGGAGGGGGCGAAACTCTTAGACCCCACGGGCACCCTGCAGCCCGGCGCGCCCATGTGCCCTCCCGAGGGAGACGCGGGCACGGGCATGACCGCCACCAACAGCGTGCGGAAGCGCACTGGCAATATCTCCGCGGGGACATCCATCTTTTCCATGGTGGTGACGGAGAAGCCCCTCTCCAAGGTCCATGAGGAGATTGACATGGTCACCACTCCGGACGGCAGCCCCGTAGCCATGGTGCACTGCAACAACTGCACCTCGGACCTGAACGCCTGGGTGAACCTGTTTGAGGCTTTTATGGGCAAACTCCCGGGGGCGGAGGCTGGGAAGCTGGACAAGAACGAGCTCTACGGCCTGCTCTACAGGGAGGCTCTGGAGGCGGATGCGGACTGCGGCGGCTTGATGGCGTACAATTATTTCTCCGGGGAGCCGGTGACAGGACTGAACGAGGGCAGGCCCATGTTCGTCCGCACGCCGGACGCGAAGTTCACTTTGGCCAACTTCATGCGCAGCCATCTCTACAGCGCCATGGCCACCCTGAAGATCGGGAACGACATCCTTTTGAAGGAGGAGCAGGTGCAGGTGGACTCCCTGACAGGCCACGGCGGCCTGTTCAAGACTCCCGTGGTAGGACAGCAGCTCATGGCGGCGGCCATGAACGCGCCGGTGACCGTGATGGACACCGCCAGCGAGGGCGGTGCCTGGGGCATGGCGGTGCTGGCGGCCTATATGTATGAGAAGGAGGAGAACGAGGCCCTGCCGGATTACTTAAGCGGGAAGGTATTCGCCGGACAGACCGGCACCACCATCGCGCCCAAGCCCGAGGACGTGGCCGGGTTCGATGCCTTCATCGAGAAGTACAAGAGCACCCTGCCCGCGGAGAAGGCGGCCGTGGAAGGGCTGGCGTAAAGAAAGAATAGAAGAATCATAAAAGGAGGAGCTTTGCTATGTTAGAGGAACTGAAAAAAATCGTCTGCGAGGCGAACCTGGATCTGCCCAGATATGGTCTTGTGACCTTTACCTGGGGTAATGTCAGCGCCATCGACAGGGAGAGTGGGCTGTTTGTCATCAAGCCCAGCGGGGTGGAATATGACAAGCTGACGCCGGATGACATAGTCGTAGTAGATCTGGATTGTAAAAAGGTGGAGGGCCGCTACAACCCGTCCTCGGATACCGCCACCCACGCGGAGCTCTACAGGGCATTTCCGGAAATCGGGGGCATCGTACATACCCATTCCTCCTATGCCACCAGCTGGGCACAGGCCGGGCGTAGCATCCCCTGCTACGGCACCACCCACGCGGACTACATCTACGGCGAGGTGCCCTGTGTCCGCTGCCTGAACGCGGAGGAAATTGCGGAGGATTACGAGAAGAATACAGGGCGGCTGATTGTCAGCGAATTCCTGCGGATGTGCAAGGATCCCGTGTCCGTACCCGCCGTGCTGTGCAAGAACCACGGGCCTTTCACCTGGGGGAAGGACGCCAGGGAGGCCGTGCACAACGCGGTGGTGCTGGAGGAAGTGGCGAAGATGGCCTACCGCACAGAGTCCATCAACCACCACATCCAACCTGCGCCTCAGGAGCTGATGGATAAGCATTATTACAGAAAGCATGGAGCCAATGCCTATTACGGGCAGGGATGACGGAAGAGGAGGGCAGGCTGTGATGGTTCATGGCCTGTCCTTTTAGAATGGGAAGGTTCGCGGCTGCGGTATGCTGCGGAGGCGGAGGCCGCAGGGGCGGCGCAGGAATCCCTGGGGCTGTGGAGAAGGACGCTTTCCTGTCGGGGGAGGATTCGAGAGAGGAAGATGGAGGAGAGAGATGAAGATATTGGTCATAGGAGGCAGCTACTTTTTCGGCAGGGTCTTCGTGATGCTGGCGGCAAAGGAGCAGGATATCACAGTGGTGAACCGAGGAACCTATTCCGTGGCGGAGCTGGGCGCGAAGCAGATTAGGGGCGACAGAAAGGATGCGGCGTTGTGGAAGTCCATAGAAGGAGACTACGACTGCATAGTAGATTTCTGCGCCTACGAGAAGGGGGACATCGCCAGAGTGCTGGAGAACCTTCCGGGACGCGTCCGGCAGTACATCTTCATCAGCACCGTGGACGTCTATGAGCGGGGAAACAGCGGCCTGAAGGGGGAAGAGACCCCGCTGGAGACCAGGATCCTGCCCGGGGAGGCGGGCGCGTACATCGCCGGAAAGGTGGCCCTGGAGCGGGAGGTTCGGGAGGAATGCGGCAAAAGGGACATAGACGTAACGGTGCTGCGCCCTGCCATCCTCTACGGCCCCCTGAACTACGCTCCCAGGGAATCCGTCTATATCCGCCTGCTGGTCCAGAACCATTTGCTGCCCCGCATCACCGATGCCGCGGGCTATTTCCAGTTCGTCTATGTAAAGGATGCTGCAGAGGCTATAATGAAATGCCTGCTGAACCCGGAGGCCTATGGGCAGGCCTATAACCTGTGCGGGGAGGAGATTCTGACCTATGACGGTTTGTTCCGGGAGCTGAGACGGGCTTCGGACGTGGAGGTCCAGGAGGTCGCGCTGACTGCCCGGGAGGCTGAGGGTCAGGGCCTGCCGCTGCCCTTCCCGCTGACGGAGGAGGAGGCCGAGCTGTATTCTAACGAAAAAGGGAAGGAACGGCTGGGGCTGCACTATACGGATATCTCGGAGGGAATGGCCAGGACTTACCGGGCTTTTCGGAATGTCTATGCTGTGGATTGAGGCTTTATGGTATGAGATGGGTTATCGGGAAGAAATGTGGGATTGCAGGAGAGGAGGACAGGATGGAGAATAAGGGAACAGAAACGGCCGATGTGGACGCGCTGATTGCGCTGCTGGACGGCCGCACCCAAGCCGGGGACAGCCGGATAAAGCTGGACGTAGTGGAAGGGCAGGGCGAGGTGGTGGCCCGCCAGTACCACCATGGCCGCTGTGACGTGGGAAGCCCCTGGGCCTGCGGCAAGGCCTTTGACGTGCTTGAGTGACATGCCGGTTACTGTTCACTTGGTGCCGCCGCGAGGTGTTTTCATGCGTATTTTGCATGAAAATCCCGAGACATCATGCGCCAAAATGAGCTCTTTTGCTCATTTTGTGTGCATCATGTTACAGTTTACGGCAAGCCGTGAACCAATGTCATTTAGTTAATTTCGCAAGAAAGGTATGTACCTTTCTCTAAAGTGCAA
>CAMQOJ010000041.1 GCA_947003375.1 uncultured Lachnospiraceae bacterium | reverse complement strand
GAAATCGTCCTGGTAGTACAGCAGCAGACGGCGGTACACATTCCACAGGCCCACGCTCTTTCCCGCTTCCGCCTCTCCGCTGAGCATGGCCTTCAGCTCCCGCAGCTTTTCCGGGGACATCCCGCCTCCATTGTCCTCCACGGTCAGCTTCAGCCACCCCTCCTCCACACAGGCGCACACCGTCACCCGCCTGTCGGAGGACACCGCCTCCACCCCATGGACGCAGGCATTCTCCGCCAGGGGCTGCAGGGTCATTTTGGGCAGCAGACATCCCCCGGCCTCCTCTGTCACATTAATCTCATAGGAAAACTCATCCTCGAAGCGGTAATTCTGAATGTGGAAGAACTCGTCCAGAAAGCCAATCTCCTCCCGGAGCGTGATGATATTGTCCTGCCATTCCAGAATGTTGCGGAACATCTTTGCCATATATTTGATCATTGCCGCAGTCTCCCGCTCTCCCTTGACCAGGGCCTTCAGGCGGATGCTCTCCAGAGCGTTGAACATAAAATGGGGATTCACCTGCGCCTGCAGGGCCAGCATCTTGGCCTGGTTGGTCTCCCTTTCCAGCTCCATCCAGGTAATGCGGGCCTTGTATTCTTTTTCAATCAGCTCCTGGAGCTGGGCGCTCATATGGTTCAGGCTGTTCTCCAAAATAGCGAATTCGTCTCTCCCCTCCCCTTCCGGGGTGGTACGTACGAAATTCCCTCTGGAAATCTCCTCCGACTGCCCCACCAGTCTGCGCAGCCTCCTGTTCATATTGCCCACCACCACGAATATCCACAGCAGCGAAAACAGTATGCCTGCCACAAGGATGCTTCCCGAAAGCTTCCCGCTGTGCCGGAACTCCTCCGAAATCATGCTGGTGTCATAAATGCCGTATAAGACCAGCGGGAAATCCCGCAGCCGCCTCTCCAGGACCATCCTGCCGTCCTCCGTCTTTCCCTCCCTGGCCTCAAAGATTCCGATTTCTTTTCCGTAGCTGTACTGCCCCGCTGCCGCCAGCACCCTGCCGTTGGTATCAGTGACCAGCATATTGTCAAAAAGGTTGCTCTCCAGCAGGATATCCGTCACTTCATCCAGGTCGATATCCACCCGCAGGAGCTTTTTGTATGCGGAATACTGAGAATAATGGTTCAGCCTATGCAGGATGCTGACGCTCCTGCTCTCGGTGCCGTTCTGCATCCGCTGATCCTCATTGGCCACCCGCAGCATGACACCCGCCGTTCGGTCCAGGGGAAGGACATAGAGGTAGGAGAGCTTCTCCCCCAGCGTCTCGTCCTCCAGATCCTCTATGTTCCTGATATAGGGACTGTTGAACAATGTACTGTTATCCGTGTAGGCCATGACGCGCTTTACCGGGTAGAGGAAGACGCTGCTGTCCGTGAACATTCTGCGCAGCTCCTCCTGATATTGGATCAGGTAGTCCAGATCCCTGCCGTATTCATCGTCCAGATACCGGTAGAGCAGCTCATTGCTGTAATATTTTCTGGCCAGAGTCAGCACGTCCGCCAGGGAACCCTCCAGTTTTGCCGCCTTGTCATCCATGGCTTCATCGATTTTCTCCAGCACCTCCTCCTGCACATTGACTTCTGTCTGCCGGTAGTAGACCAGGTTCTGGAACAGCATGGGAAACAGCACGCCGCACAGAAAAAAAAAGATGAATTTCTGTAGAAAGGTGCGTCTATAAAATATGGTTTCCAGGATTTTTCTGAATTTTTTCATTTCCCTCTGCTCGATTCTCTTTTGATATAGGCGGCATGCTGTCCGCTCATGGCCAGCCCCACGGTGGGCTCCGTGGCAATCTTACGCCTCATAACGCAGCCTCCTGCGCCTTTTTTATTATTATACACCATAGGGCAGGTTTCATCCAAGGCCGGATTGCACAAAAGGGCAAATTCCCAGCGAATCATTTCTTGGATACGCACAGATACTCCCCCTCCACTGCATAATCCCGTTTTCAAAGGGAAATACAAGGCCGTCCCGCTTATGCTTACCTGTGCCGGGATTTGTCCATCAGGCATGAACCGGAAAAACATCTGGCGGAACGTGCGGAAGCCCAGGACCTGTCAGGGGAGGAAATCTTCGATGCCATGCAGGGAAAGGGGCTTTTTGTACTGGTCTCATCCGGGCGCATATCGAAGGAGAACCTGCTGCCGCTTTTATCGTCGCCGTCCGGATAAAAAAGCGAAACTTTTTAATGGAAAACTGACTTTTCCATCGGGACTAAATCGGTGGAAACCCTTGATTTTTCAATGGATTTTTCAACCTGTCACTATAATATCTCATTGCCCGGCCGGCGTGCAGGCCCAGCCCAGCCCCAGGACATTGGCTATGATGTTCGCCGCTATGTACTCCCCCGCAGGATGCCCCTGGGGGATCCGCGGAAACAGGAACCGCAGGAATGGCCGGATCCCCCTTGTGAGCCTTTCAACCAGCCCGGCCTTCCCGGCCACCTCCATCAGCCCCATCCACAGCGCCACCACCCCGGCCATTGTGATGCAGAGGGATACCGCTTCCCCCGCGCTGTCCAGGGCCGCGTTGGTCACCTCCGCCATGTGCCCCGTGGCGGCTCCGTAAAGCACCGCCAGCAATATCATGCACGCCCAGATTGCATTCAGCATATTCCATACCACGCAAATATCTTTTTACAGCATATGCGCGGAAATATCCAAAATTGCAGATGTCATAAGTAAACTATGTAAACATTTCGATATGATTATAAGCATATCTATTTTCATATCCGGCCGAGTCTGCTATAATATTGTCCATACATAACGAAAGGAGATTTTAGACATGTATGAATTCTTAGATTCCGCCGTGAACATACTTTTCCTGGTATGCGCTGCGGCCACGTTTGTCACTATCCTGGCCAAAAGGGCAAAGGACAAAAAAGAGAAGTCTAAGGACGATGAGAACAAATAAAAAGCCCGAAAAAGCGCCCCAGGCCAATCTGCCCAAGAGCGCTTTTTCTGTCCTTCTCCGGTCCGCTTCCCGCGGGGCTATCTGCCGCCTACAGCGTCCCCTGGGTGAACAGGCTCTTCACATGAGCCACCTCTTCCGCCGTGGCCTTGCTGGCGGGCACGTAATAGGACTTCTCCCTGGCAATCTGGTAAAGCTCCTCCTGGGACTGCTCGCAGGCGTTCCGGATCTGCTTCAGGGTCTGCTTCAGCTCCTTGTTCTCGGACTGGGCAATCATGCCCGCGTAGCGGGTCAGCTCACCGTTGATGCCTGCCAGTGTATCTGCTACCATTGTCTTTTCCTGCATGTCTCTACCTCTCATTCTGGAATTCGTTCAACTTCGGGTTAGTTCAAGAACTTCATCAGCTGCTCTTTGTTGTCCATGGCGGACCTGGCGCCTTTCTCAAAGAACTGCCTGACCTGGGGATCCTCCGCCTCTTTCGCGTATGCCTGCATCTTGCAGTGGGTGGTGTCGAATCCGCCGATGAGATGACGCAGATTCTGCAAATCAAGTTCTGAAATATTGCTCATTTTCCATACCTCTCTTCCCGGCGGCACAGGCTTTTCCGGCAGACCCATGCCGCCCTGAACCTTATATCTGACCATTCTTCCATCAACAGGGCTGCACTCCCGGCAGAAAGCCTGCAACGGATGCTTTCGCCGCTTGAGCACAAGCTTATTATTGTCCCTCCGCAAAAATATATACCTGCCAAAGGCCGCAAATGCAAAAGACCAGAAACCGACAAAATTGTCAGATCCTGGTCTTTTTCTAATGATATCCTCTGCATTGCCCCACGCGGCATTCCGCTGCCGCGGCCGTCACAGCTGATGCCTGACTACGCCATATTCGTCGTCCAGCCTGTAGTAGGGACATTCCCTCTGGTTCCCTGTCAGGAACCGGTACATCTCGTCCTCGTCCAGGTCCATCAGGCAGTAATAGCATTCATCGTCCTCATCGTACACATAGTTGACACATGTGTCACAATTTTCAGCAGCCATTCTCTCCCTCCTCGCCAGGCCTGCGCGGCACTGCGGCCAGGAGCCCGCCGCCTAGGCTGCATAGCCCAAAATCCCGCCGCCGGGCCTGTCCTCTTACGTCTCCTGCTCCAGGCCGTGGAGCTTTGCGTAGATCTCCCGCTTCCCCACGCCCCGGTCCCTGGCCACCTGCTTCATGGCCGCCTTGCCGTCCATGCCCTGCCGCTCATAATATTCCATATGCTCCGCAATGGACATGGACTCCCAGGTGGCAATCTCCTCCTGCCGCAGCTCCTCCCGGTCCCTTCCCGCCACCACCAGCACATACTCTCCCCTGGGCTCTTCCTTCTCGTAGAAGGCCAGCGCCTGGGAAAGCGTGGTGGGCATCACGGTCTCGAATCTCTTGGTCAGCTCCCTGCAGAGGGTGGCCCGCCTGTCCCCCAGGGCCTCCAGCAGCTCCGCCAGCGTCCCCTTCAAGTGGTGGGGCGCCTCATAGAGGATCATGGTGCGGGGCTCTCCCGCCAGCTCCCCCAGGATGGCCCGCCGCTCCTTCTTCTCCCTGGGCAGGAAGCCCTCGAAGCAGAATCTCCTGGTGGGCAGCCCGGACAGGGTCAGCGCCACGATGCATGCGGACGGCCCCGGCAGGCTGGTCACCGGCACATTGCCCTCCTGGCACATGGCCACCAGCACCTCCCCGGGATCTGAGATGGCAGGTGTCCCCGCGTCCGTGATCAGCGCCACGTCCTCCCCGGCCAGCAGCCTTCCCACCAACTGCCTTGCCTTCTCCACCTTATTGTACTCGTGGTAGCTAGTCATGGGCGTATGGATGTCGAAATGGTTCAGCAGCTTCACGCTGTTGCGCGTGTCCTCTGCCGCAATCACGTCCACCGCCCGCAAGGTCTCCACGACCCTGGGCGTCATGTCCTGCAGATTCCCAATGGGCGTGGCGCACAGATATAATGTTCCCGCCATTTCCCCTCCCTTCCGGCGCTGCTCCGCGCATCCGCCGCCTGCTCCGGCTTCCGGCACGGCCTGCGCCCCGAAGCCGGACCGACCAAATCCCGGAGCTGCGCCTCAGTATCCGTAGACCTCCCTGATCTCCGGCATGTACACCCCCGGCTCCCGGAACACGATCAGGGGCTTCTCCACCGTCATCCTGGCCCGTCCGCCCCGCACGGCCTCCAGCAGCACCATATTGGGCTCCCTGTCCGCATAGGGGTATACCAGCTGCATCCGCTTGGGCTCCAGCCCATGCCGCGCCAGCGACACCATGATCTCCGCCAGCCGGAAGGGCCTGTGCACCAGGAAGAAATGCCCCCCGGGCTTCAGGAGCTTCCCTGTCTGCCGGGCCACATCCTCGAAGGTGCAGAGAATCTCATGCCGGGCGATGGCCTTCGGGGCCTCCGGATTGGCGATCCCGTGCTGCCCAATCATATAGGGCGGATTGCATGTGATACAGTCAAAAGAAGCAGACGGGAACAGATGGTCTGCTTCTTTGATATCTCCTGTGACGATGTCTATCCTGTCCGAAAGGCCGTTGAGCTCCACGCTCCTCGCCGCCATATCCGCGCTGTCGGCCTGGATCTCCAGCCCTGTCAGATGGGCGCAATGGTACTTGGCCTCCATCAGGAGGGGGATGATCCCCGTCCCGGTGCCCAAATCCAGCAGCCTGTCCGAGGCCCTTGCCCGGGCAAAGCCTGTCAGGAGCACCGCGTCCATCCCGAAGCAGAATTTCTCCGGATGCTGTATGATGCGGTAGCCGTTCCGCTCCAGGTCGTCGATGCGCTCTCCCTTTTTAAGCCTGGCCGTCTCCTGCCCCCCGCTGTCCCTCCGGGGCTCTCCCTTCCCGTCTGTTCCTGTTGTCATTGCGGTTCTTTCCATTCTGGTTGTTCTCACGGTTTCCCTGGTTCTGGCTGTTCTGGCGGTTCCTGTTCTGATGCCTGGGCGTGTCGTGGCGGCGCCTGTTGCCGGAACGCTCCTCCGTGGGCTGCTTCGTCCCGGGGCGCTGGGACTGCTGCCTCTGCTCCGCCTCGAAGCGCCTGCCGCCCTGCCTCTGCTGCCCGCCGCGCTGTCCCTGCTGCCTGCCCTCGGAGCGCTGGCCGGGCCTGCGGTCGACCTCCATGCGCTGTACAGGCGGTCTCTGGCCCTCGCCGCCCTGCTGGGCGGGCTGCCTGCGGCTCCCCTGCCTGTTCCTGTCATTCTGCCGCTGGGCCTCCTCCGCCCTGCTCATCAGCTCCTGCTCCTGCCTCTGCCACTCTTCCTCCTCCAGGCGCTCCAGCTCCTGAAGCTCTTCCTTGGACAGCTCCATCTTCTCCTTCTTGCTGTGCCTACGCCTGAAGTGCAGCTTTTCCACGGGATATTCCTTGATCTCCTTCTCGTCCCCCGCGTCTATGACCACCTTCACAAGCTGGCGCAGTACATTGACGCTCTGCACCGTGCCCTTCTGGCCCTCCTCCGTGGTGACCGGATCCCCGATGCCGGGAAGCCGCCTGTTCAGCTCCTCGTAGGTCTCCTCCTCGTTTTTCAGGCAGCACATGAGCCTGCCGCACACGCCGGATATCTTCGCCGGATTCAGGGACAGGTTCTGCTCCTTTGCCATCTTGATGGACACAGGGACGAAGTCCGCCAGATAGCTGTGGCAGCACAGCGGACGGCCGCAGATGCCGATGCCCCCCACGATCTTCGTCTCGTCCCGGACGCCGATCTGGCGCAGCTCTATCCTGGTCTTGAAGACGCTGGCCAGATCCTTCACCAGCTCCCGGAAGTCGATCCTGCCGTCAGCCGTAAAGTAGAACAGCACCTTATTGTTGTCAAAGGTATATTCCGCGTCGATCAGCTTCATCTCCAGCCCATGGTCGCGGATCTTCTCCAGGCATATCCTGAATGCCTCCTTCTCCTTGCCCCGGTTGGCTTCCTCCTGCTCCACGTCCCGCTGGTTCGCGATGCGGATCACAGGCTTCAGGGGCTGTACCACCTTCTCCTCGGAGACCTCCATGGCACCCGCCATCACCGTGCCGAACTCAATGCCCCTGGCCGTCTCCACGATCACATGGTCGCCTTTTTTTATCTCAAACTCCAGCGGATCGAAGAAATAAATCTTGCCCGCCGTCCGGAATCTGACGCCTATCACTCTAACCATCTATCTACCTCACTCTGGCATAAGCCATATATCTGTATAAAACATGCCCTCTCATTGGATGCAGTGCTATTCTATCACATCCTGCCCCAAAAGGCCATAGTTAATAATGGAATTTCACCATTCCGCCCCTCAACTGGTCTCGGGATTTTCATGCAAAGTACGCATGAAAACACCTCGCGGCGGCACCGAGTGAACAGTAGCCTCAACTGTTCTCCTGGATGGCCAGCATCAGAAGCTCCATGACCAGCTCGAAGTTCACATTGGCGTCCAGACGTCTCTTGGCGGTGTCCAGCGCCTTGATGATGTTCTCGATGCCCTCATAGCTGCTTCGCTGGGCAGTCCTGCGCAGCGCCTGAATCTCCTCCCGGAAAATCAGGTGGTTCATGTCGCTGGTGGCCTTGAACAGCAGCGCGTCCCGGTACCAGACGGCACAGATGTCCAGGTAGTCTTTGATTTCCAGCTTGTACTGGGTAATCTTCTTCACGGCTGCCACAATCTCGTTCAAGTCCATGTCCTGTATGTATTTCAGCAGCGCCAGGGCTTCCGCCTTGATATTCTCGAACTCCTCGCTGGTTGCCAGCATCTTGGCCTTACCCACGTTGCCTCTGGCGAAAGCCGCACAGACCTCGGCCCTGTAGTCCGGCACCTTAAGGATATCGCACAGATATGCCTTTATCCGGCTGTCCGCCACGGGCTTCATGTTCAGCACCACGCAGCGGCTGAGGATGGTGGGCAGGAGGCTGTCCACGTTGTCGGTGAGCAGCATAATCACCGCATAGGCCGGCGGCTCCTCCAATGTCTTTAAAATAGCGTTCTGGGCCTCTACCGACATCTTCTCCGCCTCGTTTATGATATAAATCTTGTACGGGCTGCTGTAGGGCTTCACGGCAATGTCCCCGTTGACCTGGATGCGGATATCTCCCACGCTGATTGTATTCGGCTTCTCATGGGTCACCTTTATGATATCCGGCTGGTTGCCCGACAGGGCCTGTCTGCAGGAATGGCATTCCTGGCAGGGCTCAGCCTCACCCTTTTCGCACTGCAGCGCCATGGCGAACACTTTGGCGATGAACTCCTTCCCGGATGACTTTTCCCCATTGATGATATAGGCGTGGGAAATCTTCCCGGTGGATAGCGCCCCCTGCAAATGCTCCTTTATCTGTTCCTGCCCAATGATATCGCGAAATCCCGCCATAATCCGTACCCCCTTCGTCAGTTGCGCAACTGCCGGTTCCCGCCCGGCAGCCTCCCCCTCATGTAAATATATCCAACAGCAGTCCCCTGATCTCCCCGATGGTACTCAGGATTGCCATGTGATCCTGCTCGTCCTTCATCAGCTCCTGGGCCAGATTGTCTAAATTCTCATCCACCAGCCTGATGATTCCGTAGACCCTGTGCCGTCCCCTCCTGTCCAGGAAATTCTCTCTGGAAAAGGCGTGGGAATGGGTCACCACCTCGTTCATGAACTCCTTCACCAGCCTCCGATAGTGCTTCATGTCCTTCACGTCCCGGCGTTTGGCCAACCTGTCCCCCTGCATGGTGATTTCCTCCATGAGGGTCTGCAGCCTTGCCTGGAGTTCGGCCCCCTCCACATGGCTGGCAAGCATGAATTTAAAGCTGCCGTCCGCAGGCGGCGGGTTCTGCACCTGCTCTATCGGTGCGCTCTGGCCCACCTGGGTCACCTTTATGTCCATATACCTGCCCTCCTTTCCTCAGTGCGCCGCACTGTCATTTTACGGAAATCCCCACCCGGATATAGTCTTTGATTTCATCAAGGCACTGCTCCAAATCATCGTTCACAAAGCGTCTGGCGATATTGGCCTGTGCTATCTTCTCCTCGGAAAAATCCTCGCTGTCCGCCAGGAAACGGCGGCACATCTCCCCATACTTCGGACATTCCTGAGAAAGTTCTCTGTCCAGCGCCCTCTGGAGCCGCAGCCCATCTTCTAATTCTACCATTACCGGCAGCAGTCTGTCCATACCGAAATATTCCTGAAGCTTCCGATAGGCCTCCAGCGTCCCTATCATCAGATAGTCGTCCGCCTCCCGCAGCTGGTCGTCATCCACGGTGAAGTAGCGCCACAGGCCATGATAGGTGTGGTAGGCCCTGTCCTCGATGACCTTTCCCTGGCTCTTGAGACGCTGGAAGCCGTCCTCGTCCGTATAGAAATATTCCACGCCCTCCTGTTCCCCCTCCCGGATGGGCCTGGTGGTATAGGGCACTATTCTTTTCAGCCCCAGTTCCCCCCCTGTCAACAGCCGCTTGTAGATAGTGTCCTTTCCGGCGCAGCTCTTCCCCATCAGGCATACGATTTTTCCCACGCCCTATCCGACCTCCATGACATGGATCATATTCGTGGTGCCCGCCATTCCCAAAGGCACGCCCGCTGTGATTACGACTATGTCCCCCTTCTTCACATGGCCGGCCTTCCTGGCCTCCTCCACCGCATTGGCGAACAGCGTCTCCGCATTCTTTTCCTCCCGGATCATCAGGGGAGTCACGCCCCATAACAGGTTAAGCTGCCTGCAGACCCTCTCCTGCACCGCGCAGCCGATGATATGGCTCTGGGGCTTGAACCTGGAGATGGCCGCCGCGGTAAAGCCGGACATGGTCACTGTGATGATTGCCGCTGCGTCCAGGTCCCTGGCGGCCGTACAGGTGGCATAGGCCAGCGCCGTGGTGATGTCCCTCTCCCGGCACTTGTCGCACTGCATCCGCGCGCCGTAATCAATATCTTTTTCGGCAGATTCCGCGATTTTCGCCATGGTCTTTACCGCTTCCACCGGATATTTCCCCGCTGCGCTCTCGCCGGAGAGCATGATCGCCGTCGTGCCGTCATAGATGGCGTTGGCGATGTCCGTGGTCTCCGCCCTGGTGGGCCTGGGATTCTTAATCATGGAGTCCAGCATCTGGGTAGCGGTGATGACATGCTTTCCCTGCTCGTTGGCCAGCTTGATCATCTTCTTTTGTAGGATGGGCACCTCCTCAAAAGGAATCTCCACACCCATGTCGCCCCTGGCCACCATGATGCCGTCGGAGACGCTTAAAATCTCCTCCAGGTTCTGGATGCCCTGCATGTTCTCAATCTTAGCGATAATCTTCATGCTGCAGCCATGCTCCTCCAGAATTTTCCTGACTTCAAGTATGTCTTCCTTGCACCTTACAAAGGATGCCGCCAGGATATCATGGCCCGTCTCGATGCCGAACAGGATATCCTCCCTGTCCACTTCGCTGATATAGGGCATGGACAGCACCGCTCCCGGCACATTGACGCCCTTGTGGTTGGAGACGAAGCCTCCGTTCACCACTCGGCAGACGATATCCTCCCCGGCTATCTCCTCCACCGTCATCTCAATCAGGCCGTCATCAATCAGGATCGTCGTCCCTACCTGGATGTCGTCCTTCAGGTTCTTATAGGAAATCGTAGCCCTCTGGGCCGTGCCCAGAATCTCCTCCGTGGTCAGCATGAACTGCTGCCCGCTCACCAGCTCGGCCCTGCCTCCCTCAAAATCCCTGAGGCGAATCTCCGGCCCCTTGGTGTCCAGCATGGTGGCCACCGGAAGCCCCAGCTCCTCCCTGGCCTGGACCACCCTCCTGAACTTCTCCCGCTGTTCCTCATGGGTCCCGTGTGAAAAATTGAACCTGGCCACATTCATTCCCGCCAGCATCAGCTCCCTCAGCCGCTCCACGCTCTCGCTGGCCGGTCCAATTGTGCAGATAATCTTCGTCCTTCTCATATCCAAAACCTCCGTTTTCCAGAATCCTCACTCTATATATACAGCGATTAAATCTTGCCCCAAAACCGGATAAACGGCATGGCTTGCTGCGCAATGTGACTGGCAAGAATTCAATGCCGTTTATATATGTTCCAAAATACCCTGTATTTCCTCCAAAATGGCCGGGACGTACAGCTCCGGAAGGAAGCCCCCGGCTCCCTTCCGCCTCCCCACGCCCTGCACCTCAAGGCCCTGTTCCTCGGCCTCCGAAATCTTTCCGATCAGCTCCCCCGTCATCCGTTCTCCCGGCACCAGCAGGGGCACACCGGGGGGATACAGGTTGATGAACTCCCCGATATATCTGCCCTCGCTCTCCTCCAGGGCTATCTGCTCCGTGGGCATATCCCAGGCCTTTGCCAGGGGAATCGCGCCACTCCGCCCGGTTCCCTGGTTTCTGCCATGTCCGGCAGATCCCCATGCGTTTTCCCCACACAGCGCTCCTGCCCCTTCGCCTGACCCGGGGCGGTGCGGGCCGCTTCCCCGCAGCCCTTCGGGCGTCTCTGGGGCCGCGCCTCCCTCCGCCCTTCCCTCCGGCATATCGTCCATGCCTCCCTCCAGGGACTCGTCAATGGCAAGCAGGGCCTCCGTCATGCGCCGGTATGCCTCCTCCCCGTCATTCACCGTGAACATGGCCAGCACGAAGCTCGTGGATGCCATCTCCGGCTGCAGATGATATCTCCTCAGCAGGATGTCATAAAGCTGCTTCCCGGTGAGCCCCGACTGCTTTGTGGAAATCAGCAGCTTCCCCACATCCTGCCTGTCCCGGTCAGCCGCCAGGAACCTGAGATGCCTGCAGCCCCTCAGCCTGTCCAGCATGGCCCCGAACCGCTGCCGCAAGACTCCGAAAACCTCCTGTCCCTGCAGGCCGACGTAGCACAGCGCATTATCGATGCCCGCCATCAGCAGATAGGACGGGCTGCTGGACTGGTATATCCGCAGGAATCGTCTGATGAGCCCTCTGTCTATCCGCCCTCCGTTTACATGGAGCAGCGCCGTCTGGGTCAGGGCCGGGAGAGTCTTGTGTACGCTGTGGATGACCAGATCTGCCCCCAGCTGACAGCTGTTTTTCGGAAAACCGCCAGCCAGGCCCAGGTGCGCACCATGGGCCTCGTCTACGATCAGCGGAATCCCCCTTTCATGGACGATGTCCGCAATCGCCCGGATGTCCGATATCCGCCCCTCATAGGTGGGCGATACCACCAGCACGGCCCCGATATCCGGCTCCCGCTCCAGCGCCCGGCGGATTTCCTCCGGCTCCAGGGCATCATATATATCATATTCCTTCAGATAGGGCGGATACAGATACGTGGCCCGCAGGCCCCGCAGATACACCGCATGATAGGCCGATCTGTGGCAGTTCCGCGCCATCAGGATATGCTCTCCCTCATGCAGCGCGCAGCTCACCGCGCTCAGTATCCCGCAGGTGCTGCCGTTCACGAGGTAAAAGCTTTCCTCCGCTCCATAGAGCCTGGCGGCCTCCCTCTGGAGACTGTCCAAAATCCCCTCCGGCTGATGCAGGTTGTCGAAGCCGTCAGTCTCTGTGATATCTATTCTGCTCAATTCCCCGGGAAGCATTCCAAAGGGCTTGCGCTTGTGCCCAGGCATATGATAGGGATAGACATCATTTTCTGAATACCTTATAAGTTTTTCAAATAAATGCTCTAATCCGCTCAATAATTCCTCAATCTGGCAAGAACCCGGCCATGCCCCCTATAAATATACAGTGTCTCCAGCAGCGAACACCACTTGTCGGCCGCCGTGACTATCCATGCCTCCCTGCAGCCAGGCGGCACCACGGTCAGCGGCCACATATGCCGCCTTATGATGTCGGCCTCCCGGACTGTCAGCCGGTACTCTCTGGATGCGTTCCGCAGAGCTGTGCCCGGATGGTAGAAGCCGTGCAGCTTATGGGGATTCTCCTCATCTGGGATATGCCAGTCATAGAGAAAATAATCATGAAGCAGCGCCCCCCTGATCAGCTCCCTTCTGCTGCAGCGGATGTGCAGATATTCGCTGAGGGCTATGCTGCACCTGGCCACGCTCAGCACATGGGCATTCACGGTCACATCTCCGTGCTGGATATACTCCTTCATGCGCTTGAAGTTGTGGGACTCCAGAATGTCGGAAGCCTCTGCCCTAATCTGCCGCTCTTCCCTGCGGAAGCGCTCCAGCTTTTTCTGCCATCTCCTGGCTTGTCTTTCCGTACGTTTTCTTAAAGCTCTTCTCTCCATCTTTTCTATATTTCCTACATTCCTCTCACTGACTTATTCTACAGGAACCTCCTCCACTATATCCCCCTCCGGAGGCGGCACCACAGGAGGGCCTATGTAAGGAATCCCCTGGGGATAATAGCATATCACCGGAAATCCCTCCGACACATACTGGTAAATCTGGGCCGCCATGCTGGGTGGAAGATTGATACAGCCGTGGGATCCGTTGGTCACAAAGATGTCGCCGCCGAACTCGCCTCTCCAATTGGCATCATGCAGACCGTAATTTCCATAGAAAGGCATCCAGTATTTCACCGGTGTGCGGTATGTCTCGCCTACCAGCACCGCGTCTGTGGACTTGTACAACATACCGAATACCCCGTCCGGTGTCACACAGCCGAAATCCGAAACCATCGTACCTGATACGAAATCCGTCTCCAGCACCAGATTCCCGTCCTGATACAGGTACAGATGTTGGCTGTTCAAATCCGCCTCTAAATAGGAATTTCCGATATCGTTGCTGCCCTTCTGTCTGGCCCTGACACTGTATAATGGCTCCTTCTCAATATTGCTCCCCTGGTATATCAGCTCAGTCAGCTCCTTGATTTCGCCCGCCACATCAGTCTTCCATCCATAATTCCGGCCAGACAAGGATATCTCATATCCATAGGTGGTCACAAAGTTTTTCCTTCTCCCATAGGTATCGTATGCCGCAGCCTGTTCCTTCACAAAAGCATCCACTGCCTCTTCGTCCAAAAGCACCTTTTTGCCCTCAATAGAAACCCATTCCTTAAGGATTTCCTTGTCCACTACTACCCTGTTTCCATTCCAGTCATAGACAACCTTCGTGCCAAGCCACCTGTTCGCCGTATTCACAATGCGGTTCAGCTGCTTATCGTCACTTTTGACAGTCGCCTCCTGATAGCAGCCCAACTTTTCCAAATCTACAGATGCCTCCTGTGCTTTCACTGCCTCTGCAATGAGTGAAAATGCATTCTTCAAGTCAATCTCTGTGCCAATCGTCTCCGGAATGATTTCATAGCCTCCCAACTCATCAGAGTATTCGCTGATATAGGCATCCTCTGATCTCCGCATATTCTTTTTCTTACAGGCATCCCACGACTTCACTATGCTCTCCAGCAGCTTCTCATCAAAGCTTATCCCCTGTTCCAGAGAATAGACATAGCGGCCATCCAGATAAGCCTCTATCCACATGAACTCATTCTGCTGTTGCAGAAGAGCCTCCACTGCCTCTCTGGTTCCCACATAGCTCAATCCAATGTCCTCCGGCCCAATAACGCCCAGAACGACATCTGTCTCACCCGTCTTGTAGTCCCGGCCAAGGACTGCCAGCGCATAGCCGTCAATGCAGGCCTCCAGTGCATCGATGACGGGTGCGGCCTCCATATCGCCACAATCCATACCATTTATATTTGTATTCGGGAAAAAGTGTGTCTGATAATACACGGTTCCTCTATAATAAAGATATGCCGCCACTGCCAATGCTGCTATCAGCATAAGGATAAGTGCAATAAGAAACTTTTTTTTCTTCGATTTCGGCTTTTTCTTTTTCGCCTTTGGAATGTCTCCGCCCCCCGCAAGCTCTCCTGTCTGTTTCTCTTCCATAACCCCTCTCCCCAAATGAATGATTATTCATACATGCATTTTGTTTATTATAGCATATTCTATCAAAAAAAAATAGCATCAAAAGGCCGAAATTGTACCTTTTCATGCTATATATCCACCAAAAATGCCCAGAACCGGAATCGAACCAGTGAC
>CAMQOJ010000040.1 GCA_947003375.1 uncultured Lachnospiraceae bacterium | reverse complement strand
TCATGAGAGCCCCCTTTTATCATGTCTTATTTCCCCACCCCATGAAAAGTAACGATCTAGAAAATTATGTTGCGGGATAATATATCAGATGCTATGATAAAGATAAGACAGCATCATGTCAGGAGGGAGCTTATGGCGAGGACAGTCGGCACCGGACACCAGGACTTCGAGACAGTTATCATAAAACACATTTGAATGCTCGTCATGCATCCTTGCTGTCACTATGCAGGGAGGAGACCACATGAAACTATCCATAATCACAGTATGCCTGAACCCCGGGGACAGCCTGAGCGTCACATTGGACAGCATATTGGGGCAGGGACGCGAAGACATGGAAGTAATCTTAAAGGACGGCGGCAGCACGGACGGTTCCGTGGAGCGGTGGCGGCAGGAGAACGCTGCCCGGCCCGGCGCGGAAAAGGTCAGGATTTTCGCGGAGAAGGACAGTGGCATCTACGATGCCATGAACCAGGCGGTGGCTTACGCCACAGGGGATTTCCTCCTGTTTCTGAACTGCGGGGACAGGCTCGCGGACGGCAGTGTCCTGCGGCGGACGAGGGAGCTTCTGGAGGAAGAGGAACAGGCCGGGACGGACATGGACAGGCTGGTGCTCTACGGGGACACCTGCGGGGAAAGGCGCGATGTAGTCATCGCCTCCCCGCCGGAGATTACGGGGTTCACCTGCTACCGGAACATCCCCTGCCACCAGTCCTGCTTCTACAGCGCGGCGCTGTGCAGGGACAAGCCCTATGACCTGCGGTACAGGATTCGGGCGGACTACGACCATTTCCTCTGGTGCTTCTACCAGGCGAAGGCGAAGATGCGGCATATGGACTTCCCGGTGGCCGTCTACGAGGGCGGAGGCTTTTCGGAGAAGCGGGAGAACAGGGTCCTGGACAGGCGGGAGCACAGGGAGATTACCGGGAAATATATGGAAAGAGGAGAACTGCTTAAGTATCGCGCCATCATGGCCTGTAGCCTGGCACCCCTGCGGACGGCCATGGCGGAGAGCCAACTGTTCTCCGGAGTCTATCACTGGCTGAAAGGAAAGATCTACAGGCGTAAGGCGTAGCTGCCCTGTCCTGCTGTTTAGGAACCTGGAGCGATTCAGGGCGTATGTGCATGTGGCAAAGTGCATGGAATTTAGGGCATGAGGCACGGGTGAGCAAGGGTATGAGAAAGGGCAATGGCACGAGCTTCCCGAAAAAGAGATGATGGTTTTAGAAAAATAGCCATAGAAGGAGAGACATTATGACAGTATTACATTTAAGGGACAATTGGACATTGACTGTCCTTGGGGAGAATGTATACAATATTCCGAATACCCCTATCGATACAAAAGTCCCGTCCACAGTATACGGGACGCTGCTGGAGAAGGGCCTGATGCCGGATCCCTACTACCGGGACAACGAGCTGAAGGCTACCCGGCTCATGGAGAACGACTTCGCCTATGAGACCACATTTACACTGGATGGCAAGGACAGGGAGGCGGACAGGCTGTTCCTGCGCTTCGATGGCATCGATACCCTGGCGGATGTGTACCTGGACGGAGAGCTTTTAGGAACCGCGTACAATATGAACCGTGTGTGGGAGTACGACATCACGGCCCAGGTGAAGGACGATGAGGCGGACAGGGTGTATCATCTGAAGGTAGTCCTTCATTCCCCTACCCGCTACATCAGCCAGGAGAACGAGAAATGTCCTGTAGGTGGCTCCACGGATGCCATGCCGGGTTTTTCCCATCTGCGCAAGGCCGCCTGCATGTTCGGATGGGACTGGGGCCCCAGGCTTCCGGATGCCGGGCTGTTCCGGGAGGTCACGGTCCGGGCGGTAAAGACGGCGCGCATCGCCCAGGTCTACATAACCCAGCAGCACCAAATCGCGGAGCGGACAGCCGGGGGCAATCGGGTTTCGGCAGTGCGGCTGACTGCGGACGCGGAGATTGAATGGATGCCGGAGGCGGGGGAGGAGCCCCTGAAGCTGGCGGTGTACCTGACAGGGCCTGACGGCACCCTGCTCTCCGCCGAGAGCGAGGTGGTCAGCGCCGCCGATTCGGCACTCTCCGGGAACCTGACAGGCCTGTCAGGCAGCGGCCTGCGGAGCAGCCATGTCCGGGCGGAGCTTACGGTTTCCGACCCGCAGCTGTGGTGGCCCAACGGATACGGGGAGCAGCCCCTGTACCAGGTGGAAGCCCTGCTGGTGCCTGCCAAGGGTGCCTGTGGAGCGGCCGGTGAGAACCCCGGCCAGGAGGCAGGCGGAGATACCAGCGAGAACCCCGGCCAGGAGGCAGGTGGTGCGGCCGGTGAGAATCCGCGTCAGGACGCGGACGGAATATCCCACCCCCTGGACATCTGGCAGAAGCGTATAGGCCTGCGCACCATGACGGTGAACACGGATCCCTTGCCGGACGAGATCTGGGATGCCCACCTGACCGACCAGGCCGAGGACCTGGACGACGGAACTGACGTAGTCATGAGCCACGGGAACCGGAAAATCCTCATGGTGGACAGGAAGGGCGAAAAGCTCCCGGGCCGGAACTTCGCCTTTGAGGTCAACGGTCTGCAGATCTTCGCCATGGGCGCGGACTACATACCGGAGGACAATATCCTCACGCGGCAGACAAGAGAGCGCACGGACATGCTGCTGGCCTCCGCCCAGGAGGCCCACCACAACTGCATCCGCATCTGGGGCGGAGGCTATTTCCCGGACGACTTCTTTTACGATGTGTGCGATGAGAGGGGCCTGGTGATCTGGCACGACTTCATGTTCGCCTGCGCCTCCTACGAGCTGAGCGACGCCTTCGAGGCCAATGTCTCCGCGGAGATTCGCCAGAACATCCGCAGGCTCCGCTCCCATCCCAGCATCGGCCTGTGGTGCGGCAACAACGAGATGGAGACGGAATACGAGATGAAATTCTCGGTGAAGTCCAAGAAACAGTTCTACGACTACATCCGCCTGTACGAATACATCATCCCCAAAATCGTGGAGCAGGAAGACCCGCAGACATTCTACTGGCCCTCTTCCCCCAGCTCCGGCGGGAATTTCGAGAACAGCAACGCCGAGAACGTGGGAGATGTGCACTACTGGGGCGTCTGGCACGGCAACGAGGCATTCACGGCTTACCGGAAGCACCACTACCGCTTCCTGTCGGAGTTCGGCTTCCAGTCCTTCCCGGCCCTGCAGACCGTCCGCCGGTTCACGGAACCCCAGGACAGGAACGTGTATTCCCGGGTCATGGAGCTGCACCAGAGGAACACCTCGGCCAACGGCAAGATTTTGAACTACCTGTCCCAGACCTACCTCTATCCCAGGGATTTCGACCAGCTGCTCTACTGCTCCCAGTTGCTCCAGGCCGAGGCCATCCGCTATGGGGTGGAGCATTTCAGGCGGTTCAGGGGGACCTGCATGGGCACCGTGGTATGGCAGCTCAACGACATCTGGCCCGTGGCCAGTTGGGCCAGCCTGGACTATTACGGGAACTGGAAGGCCCTGCACTATGCGGAAAAGCGCATGTTCGCGCCGCTGCTGCTGTCCTGCGAGGAGCATGGGGAGATTGACCAGAAGCCCTTCGTGAACACCCTGCCCCGGCCCATAGACTTAAGCGCCGACCTCCATGTGGCCAACGAGACAGGGGAGCCTGTGAGCGGCATCGTGAAGTGGGCCCTGCGCCTGCCGGATTCCTCGGTGGTCAGACAGGGAGAGTTCGAAGTCACCGCCCCCGCCTACGGAGGCGCCTGGCTGCCGCACTTGGACTGCAACGACATAGACCCGCTGAAGGTGCACCTGGAGTACGGGCTGTATGTGGATGGAACAAATGTATCATCCGGAACCACGCTGTTCTGCGCCCCGAAGCACTATGGCTTCTTAGACCCGGAGCTTAGGGTCTGCGTGGAGGGGGACAGGGTGACGGTGACGGCCGCCAACTATGCGAAATCCGTCAGCGTGGAGACAGAGACAGGAATCCTGCGCCTGGACGACAATTTTGTAGACATGGAGGCCGGCAGCAGGACCTTCCGCATCCTTCCCGGCCGGGACTTCACGGAAGGGAAGGAAGCCGCCGCAGAGGTTTCCGGGGCTTACAGGGCCAGGAGCGTGTATGATATTTCCGATCATGTGTGAGCCGGATTCAGGAGAGGGCATAGAGCCGAGAGGGGCTTAAGCGGCGGTAAAACCGGGATATGTGTGGAATGCTGAATGCGGCACAAAGTGTATGCTGCCGATAAGACCAGGCATGGAGAGACAAAAGGATGAGCAACAGAATAAACATCACCAGGCGGGAGTTTCAGGACAGCTACCGCAGACATTATAAAATGTACAGGGAGACCACAGGAAATGATAAATCCAGAAGACTGCTGCTGTTTTATTCTGTAGAATGCGGTTTGAAAAGTCTGCTTATGAAAGAACTGGGCAATAATACATACGATGAGTTTGTGGAATGCTGCGGGAGCGAGAATAAGAAATTGACAGGGCATAACATAAGCGAAATGCTGAAAAGACTGAATCCGCATAGCAGCTATTGCCTCAGGAATATCCATTTAAAGAGAGGAGGCTATGCTCCTCCGGAAAAATTTAACGAGCTGTGGAGGTATGGCGCCGCATCGGAAGATGGGGATGAGGAAGAAAGAGCGGAGAAGACACTGGCGAAGATAGCAGAATGGATTCATACGAGATTATAGGAGAGTGGCGATGCGGCTGTTTACATGGTATGATGTCGAGGTTGAGCTGAAGAGAAATCGGAACCTGTGGCCCCTGTGGTGGAACAGGGTCGATGTCTATAGTGACGAGATTGTTGTCAATATTGACCCAAAAAGGAATAAGGAAGAGGGAAACGAAGAGACATTCAGGGAGATTTTCGGGAAATTATACACGGACGGCAAGGTGATGGTGGAATTCGACCAAAAGCTGCTGGAGGTCATATACGAAGAGGGGGATGAAACTGACAGGACCGAGCCCATAAAGTCTCCGCTGTTTAAAGATATTTATACGAGGGAAGAAGGGGGGACAAAGGCTGTTGATTTACCCGGAAGGCCGATTACAGTATTCCATTCTTATAAAGGCGGCGTAGGGCGGACGCTGTCCTTGATTTCCCTGGTGAGGGAGATATCGGAAGCCTATGGGGATCAAAAAAAGGTGCTGATTATTGACGCGGACCTGGAGGCTCCGGGTCTGACCTGGATGCTGGGACAGGGGATGGATAATGAGAAAATCAGCTATTTTGATGTATTAGAGCTGCTCCATTTCAATGATGTGAACGATGGCTTTGTGAAGGATGTGGCAAAGCTTGTGGAGAAGAATGTCATAAAGGTCATGACTGAGAAACTGGAAGTGGAACATTATTTTCTCCCTGTATACAGGGAGAAGTCTCAGATGATGAATATCTACTCCAGTCCTGAGAAAATAATCGCTGTACAGAAGGACAAATATGTCATTACGGAATTCCTCTCCAGGCTGGGGGAAGTCTTGGGGACGGAGCTTGTCCTGGTGGATCTGCGGGCTGGGGTCACGGAGTTTTCCGCGCCGTTTCTGTTTGATTCACGGGTCGGCAAGTTTTTTATATCTTCTACCTCCATGCAGTCCATAAAGGGTACAAGGCTCATACTGGAAGAGATACAGCGAAAGGTGGCGGAAGGACATTTGAATTCCAGATTGCTGCTGACCATGATTCCCAAAGAGATGGAAGAGGATAAGTTGGGCAGCCTGGAGGATGAACTGGCAGGCAGCCTGGAGGAGGATTTCGATTCGGAAAATATGAATGTACTAAGGGAAGATTATCTCTACAGGGTTCCCTTTGATTCGGCGTTTGCTTCTCTGGGGGATTTTCGGGATATATGCGCCCTGCTGAAAGGAAAAGTGCTTTCCGATGTGATGGCGAAGATTGCGGATGGCATGTTGGAAAAAGAGATTGCGGCTGGTGCGGCAGAGGAGAATCAGCGTTCCCCGGAGGACATGAAGGACATTGTAAGCCGGCTGCATGATATCGCCACTTCGGAGATAACGGCCGAGGGCAGCGCTTCTTCCAATATGTTGGCGACAACATCCATACGGGAAATCGTGCGGGAATTCAGGGATATAGTCCCGCAGTTGGTGGTGTTAGGCGCAAAGGGTTCGGGAAAAACTTACATCTATAAGCAACTGCTCTCCAAGAAGACCTGGGAAAATTTTTCATATGGAGTAGAACCTGCAGGTGAGAAAGACAGGGAGCGGACGCTTATCCTGCCCCTTGTCTGCTCGCTGAATATAAAAATGCTGCTTTCCATGGTGCGGGAATGTATTGAAAGCTGTAATCATATCTTTGAGGAAGTAGATATAAAACCGGATATTATCGACCGAAATTACACTAAACTGGCTTCATATGCCGAAAAGGAGACATCCCTGACAGAATGGATGGAAATTTGGCAGAGGCTGATGCTGGATATGCTGGGCGCCGGTTACAGCGATATTTCTGAATTGGATCGATATCTGGAGAATAAGGGAAAAAGGATTCTGTTCATTGTGGATGGACTGGAAGACCTTTTCATGGATTTACAGGTTCAGAAGCAGAAGACATGGAGATTTGCCATCCGGGCGTTATGCCAGAACATTGTGAACACATTGCGAAACCTCCAGTTCGGAAATGTCGGCATCGTTGTTTTTGCCAGAAAGGATATGGCAGAGGAAGCAATCGAAATTAATTTTGACCAGTTTCAGAATCAGTATCACAAATACGAGCTGAAATGGTCGCCCTCAGAAGCGCTTCGCCTGGCTTTGTGGATTGCGAAACAGGCAGACACTGCTTTGGGAGAGGGTGTCGATATCCTGAAGGCCAGCAGGGAAGTGCTTGAAGAGCGGCTGGAGAAATTATGGGGAAAAAAGCTGGGAAGATACGATTCCAGAGAGGCGAATTCGGCAAGGTGGATTATAGCGGCGCTTTCTGATTTCTCGAACCAGTTGCAGGCAAGGGATATTGTAAGGTTTCTGCAATTTGCCACCAGTACGTTTCCGGAGGGGAAACCGCCTTATGAAGACAGATATATCATGCCAAAGCAGATCAGGGAGGCCATTCCGGACTGTTCCAGAGAAAAGTATAAAGAAATCAGAGATGAGATGAAAGCAATCTACCAAATACTGAAAAAATTTGAAGACATGTCGGAAGATGAGAAGGTGTTGCCGCTTACCTTGGATAAAATCAGCCTGACAGGAGAAGAGATTGCCAGGCTGGAAAACCAGGGCTATTTCATTATGGCTGACAAAAAATATTATTTCCCGGAAATCATCAGATTTGCGCTGGGATTCAAGTATGAAAAAGGGGCAAGGCCCAGGGTGCTGTCATTGCTGGCAAGGTAATGTGTGCAAGGGGCAACCGCCGCAGGCCCGGAGTGTGCATTATCAGGGAGTGCTCCCGGAAGAAAGGCTGATTTTATGGAGGAAAAGGGAAATACCTTAGAACTTGCAAAAAACCTGCAGGACAATATCAACCGCCTGTTCATCGGCAAGGAGGACGTGGTGGAAAAGCTCCTGATATGCCTCTTCACCGGGGGACATGTGCTGCTGGAGGACGTGCCCGGGGTGGGCAAGACCACCCTGGCGGGCATGATGGCCAAAAGCGTCGGATGCAGCTTCGGCAGGATTCAGTTCACCCCGGATACCCTGCCCGGGGATGTGGCGGGGGTGTCCGTCTACAATCAGAAGACAGGCGAGTTCCAGTATCGGGCCGGGGCGGTGATGAACCAGATTCTGCTGGCGGACGAAATCAACCGCACTGCCCCAAAGACCCAGTCCAGCCTCCTGGAGGCCATGGCGGAGGGGCAGGTCACCGTGGACGGGCAGGTGCATGCCCTGCCCCGGCCATTCCTGGTGATAGCCACCCAGAACCCGGTGGAGTTCCTGGGGACCTATCCCCTGCCGGAGGCCCAGATGGATCGGTTCATGATGCGGCTTTCCATCGGATATCCGGACAGGGAGCAGGAGATTCGCATGGCCGCCCTGCACCTGGAGGGGCATACCCCCGCCACGGCACAGGCGGTGTGCGGGGCGGAGGAGGTGCTGCAGGCGGCCAGGGCGGTGGCTGACGTGACAGTGAGGGAAGCGGTGCTGGGATATATGGAGGATATCGTCATCCTCACCCGGCAGGAGCCCCGCTTCGTGCTGGGGGCCAGCCCCAGGGCATTGATTTCGCTGCTGCGGGCCTCCCAGGGCCACGCTTTCCTGCGGGGGCGGGATTTCGTGAAGCCGGACGATGTGAAGGCCATGGCCGTCCCTGTGCTCCTCCACAGGCTGGTGCTGTCGTCGGAGGCCAGGATCCAGAGGGCAGATGCCGGGAACATCCTGGAGAGTCTTATCCTGAAAGCGAAGGTTCCTGTGGAATGACGCGGGGGAAGGGGAAGGACCTCACCGGAATGAGGAGACGCAGACTGGCGTTTCTGTGCCTGTGGATACTGTCTTTGGCGGCGATCAGCTTTTTCGGAGGCGCAGTGAGCTACGGCTTCTTTTTTGGCATGACTTTGCTGCCGGTGATTTCCCTTGCCTACATCCTCTGCGTCTATTTCCGGTTCAAAATCTATCAGGAGCTGGGAAGCCGTACTATGGTCTGCGGGGAGCCTGTGGACTATTTCTTCGTGCTGCGCAACGAGGACTTCTTCGCGTTCACCGGGGTCAGCGTCAGGCTGTTCTCGGATTTCTCCTATGTGGAGGAGCTTCCCGGGGACGTGGAGTATGAGTTGCTCCCCGGGGACAGCTTCACCTATGAGACCAGGCTGGTGTGCAGATACCGGGGCGAGTACGAGGTGGGGGTCAGGGAGGTGGTGGTGACGGATTTCCTGCGGCTGTTTCGGCTGCGCTACGCCAATCCGGGCACCGTGAGGGCCATCGTTAAGCCCCGGGTGGTGCGGCTTACGCAGCTAGAGGGGATAGAGGAGTTCCAGGCTATCCTCCAGCGGGAGACCTTCTCCGACACGGAGCCGGATATCCTGGTGCGGGAGTATGCGGCGGGGGACTCCCTGAAACAGATTCACTGGAAGGCCACCGCCAGGGAGGGGAGGCTGATGACCAGGACGAGGATTGGGGAGGAGAAGTCAGGCATCTCGGTCTTCTGCGACATGACCCGGTTTTCCGGGAGGGCGGAGGAATATCTTCCCCTGGAGAACCGGATTCTGGAGGTGCTGCTGGCCCTGGGGTTCTTCTTCGCCGGGAAGGAGATGGGCTTTGCCGTGTACTACGGGCAGAAGGGGCTGGTACGGCAGCAGGTGCGGGGCATGAAGGACTTCGATGGCTTTTATCAAAAGGTGTCTGAGGTAAGTTTTGAGGAGGACGGGGATATCCTGGCCGCTTTGGAGGAGGCTGCGGTGTATGGAGGCCTGCAGGAAGCTCGTATTGTGTTCCTGATCCTCCACAGGCTGGACGGCAGGGTGATGGAGATGACGGAGAAGCTGGCGGCCCGGGGGACGGCGGTGGCAATCTACGCGGTGACGGATGAAAATATCCGGGATGCTGTGAAGCAAGGCGGCGCAAGGAGGAAGATTGTCCAGGTTCCTATAGAAAAGCCGCTGGAAGGGAGGCTGTGATGGCGGAAAGGCTCCGTTCTCATGAAAAAGCGGTATACCGCATGATAAATGCCGCCCTGTTGACAAGCATGGCGCTGCTGGGGGCCGTGGACTTCCTGGGGACAGGGGGGCGGCCTCATCTTTTTACAGCGCTGGCCATGGTGGCGGTGCTTGCGTGCCTGAACTTCACGGATGTCAGAGGGAGGCTGTTTTGCGCGGCAGTGCTGTTGGGGCTTGGCTGCGCGGGGATGGCGGTTGCCGGGTGGAGGGAGGGCTTTGCCTTTCTGCGGGGCTTTCCGCCCTGGGTCTTTGGGGGCCGGGCAGCGGACGGCTCCGGGGCAGCAATGTCGTCAGGAGGAGTTCCGGAAGCGCTGGGGGCAGTATCTGGGCTTTCCGGGACTATGGATATGTCTTCGGGCACAGCTTCCGTGCAGGCTGTGCCCATGTCTCCTGTGCCGGAAGCGTGGATATTCGGATACGGGATGCTGCAGTCGGCGTTGGTCGCGGCAGTGTGCTACGCCCTGGAGATTCTCTTTGAAAAGCTGCCCCTGCTGAAGCGTATTTTTGCGGCTATGATATGCGCGGCGCTGCTGGCGGCCATGGCGCTTCGGTGGGAAATCGGCCATTTCGCGGTGGTCTTTCTTCTGGCCTGGGTGATGCTGGCCTGCGGGGAATGGATACAGAGCCGCTGGGAAAAGATGCGAAAGCAGGGGAACGGCAAAGAGGCGCACACGTTCTGGATTATGCCCTTTGTGGTTCTTTACCTGCTTCTCATGGCGGCCATGCCGGTGCCGGAGGAGCCCTATGACTGGATGTGGGCGAAAAATATCTGCAATCGGATAGGAGACGCCTTCATGACCCTTACCCAGAACCTGAAATGGGGCAGCAGGGAGGGCTTCAGCGTAGCGTTCAGCGGCTTTTCCGAGGAGGGGACGCTTGGCGGAGACCTGCGGCAGGATAGGGAGGAGGCCATGTCGATCTGGGTGCAGCCAGGCCCGGGGCGTGGCGGGCCGGAGCATCTGTATCTGACGGGAAGCGTGGCGGACACCTTTGACGGGCGGAGCTGGAGCCTGGAGAGACAGGGGCTTCCCGGGGAGAGCTTCCTGGACACTGCCCAGACCCTGTACGCGGTAAGGCGCTGGAACCGGGAATACCAGAAGGACTATCTCAGGGAAATCAGCCTGGACATCCGATATGAGGATTTCAAAACGGGCTTCCTTTTCGCGCCGGTAAAGACCTGGAAGCTGGAGGATTGGGACGGGAGGGAGCTGGACTATGTCTCCCGGGGGGAGGAGCTGCACTGGAGCCGGCGGAAAGGGTACGGGACCAAGTACCGGGTGCAGTATTTTGCCATGAACCTGGGGCGACAGGAGGTGGATCTGTTCCTGGAGCGGATGTGGGAGCAGGCCGCTGGTCAGACGCCCCACCAGGTATCAGGCCGGGGGCTTGACCGGACATCTGAGCAGGCATTGGGCCAGACAGCTGGCCGGACATCCGGGCAGGCTTTTGGCCAGAACTTGGAGCAGCTGGAAAAAGAGGAGGGGGACGAGAGTCTCTGGGCAGATGTCCTGCTGGAGTGCAGACGACGAAACGAATATGAATTTACGGTTGAGGATATAGATGCCTATAGGGAGGCAGTCTGCACCGATTATCTGCAGGAGGTGGAGCTTTCCCCGGAGGTGGAAACCCGCCTGGAGGAAATGACAGAGGGCGCGGGGACGCGGATAGAGAAGCTGCGGGCCATCGAGAGCGGGCTGGCGGCGCTTTCCTATACGCGAACGCCCGGCGACCTGCCGCAGCGAGTGACGGACGCGGGGGAGTTCCTGGACTATTTTCTGCTGGAGAGCAGAGAGGGGTACTGCACGTATTTCGCCACCGCTTTCGTATTGCTGGCCAGGGCGGAGGGGATTCCGGCCCGGTATGTGCAGGGCTACTGCGTCCCGGTGCAGGAGGGAAGGACTTCTGTGGATTCCGGCATGGCTCATGCCTGGCCGGAGGCGTATCTGGACGGCGTGGGCTGGGTTCCCTTTGAACCCACGCCGGGGTACGGCGGACAGCGCTACGCCCCCTGGGAGCTGCAGCAGCCCCGGGAGGGGTCAGAAGCCTCGGCAGGGGAGCTGGAACTGCCGGGCCAGGAGGCCGGTGCCGGAGATGGAATCGGGATGACAGGAGCCGCGGATTCGGAGGCAGACGGGCCAGCGGAGGGAGTCCCGGAGGAGGAAGCCGAGGAGTCCGGGACGGGCCAGGGCAGAGGATTTTCCTGGAGGCTGCCGGGGCTTGCGGCGCTGGCCGTCCTGCTTGCGTGCGCGGCATTCTGGATACTGGACGGCATCCTGTACAGGCATCGGTACCGGAAGATGGGGCCGGAGGAGAAGCTGCGCGCAGAGGTCTTCCGGAATCTGGAGATTCTGCGTTGGTTTGGGCTGGAGCGCAAGCCCTGGGAGACGCTGCAGGAGGCGGCGGAGAGGGCAGGGCAGCTGCCCGGCCTGGAGGAAGCCGTGCCTTTTAAATCCCTGGAAAGCTACGAAAGCGCCATATATGGCGGGAAGCAGGTAAGCGAGGACATGATACGGGAAGCAATTCGGGAGCGGGGAAGTCTTTTGGAGCAGCTGAGGGCGCGGAGGAGATGGGCTTATGCCTGGTGCTGCCTGAGGATGCATTTGACGGGAAAGGAACGGTGAGACTGATTTCTATTGAACCCATGCCCAATTTAGATTATAATGTACCCATGTGGCAGATGGAAGGCTTTTTCAGATGCCGGAAAAGCGGGGCATGGAAGCCCTGCTGCCGAAACCTCTCCGACATGCCCGGCGAATACATGTTGGGGGCATGGGAGAGGCTGTTCGAGAGATGCCACAGGAATTTAAGAGGACAGAGGGAGGATGGAAGAGAGGATGATCAGGCCGATACGAGAAGGAGAACTGGAGGAATGCGTCAGGGTGATAAGGGACAGCTTTTCCACTGTGGCGGAAGTTTTTGGGCTTTCCCCGGAGAATGCCCCCAGGTTCACTGCTTTTGCCACTACCCTGGAAAGGCTTGCGGGACAGTACCGGGAGGGGCGGGCCATGTTCGTCCATGTGGAGGAAGACGGAAAGGTAACAGGCTATTATTCCCTCCGGCTACAGGAGGACGGTGACTGTGAGCTGAACAATCTCTGTGTCCTGCCGGGCCGCAGGCATGCCGGAATCGGGAAGCGTCTGCTGGAGCATGGGCTGCTCTGCGCTTCCGCCTTTGGCTGCGGCAGGCTGAAGCTGGGCATAGTGGAGGAGAATACGGTGTTGCGGGCCTGGTATGAGCGGTTCGGATTCTTGCATACCCATATGGAAAAATACGACTTCTTCCCATTTACCTGCGGCTATATGGAGAGGCCGCTGGAGTTTTGTTTTTTCGACACAGAAGTCCTGACGGACGGGGAAATCCTGCTGATGCTGGACAAGACTGTCCCGGGCAGCCTGGCTGAGAAGTGGCTCCCGTCCTACCATTTCACCATCTGCGACAGGGAAGGGCACAAGGCCGGGCGCTGCGACCTGCGGATTGGCTACAGCGAAGGGGTCTACTACGGAGGGAACATCGGCTACCGGGTGGAGGAGCCCTACCGGGGGAACCATTACGCGGGCAAGGCCTGCCGCCTGCTGTTCCACCTGGCCAGGCGGCACGGGATGGACTATCTGGTCATCACCTGCAATCCGGACAACTACCCCTCCCGGAAGACCTGCGAATACGCGGGAGGGATTCTGCGGGAAATCGCAGATCTCCCGGAGGACAATGATATGCGGCGGGATGGAGAGACGCGGAAATGCATCTATGAATTTACGATATAGGGGAATGATGGGCGGAAAGAAATGACAGGAGGGATGATTTATGCTGCGTAATGCTTCCGGATGCCCATCAGGTCTTTCGGACGCATGAGGTTTATGGACATGCGGATGTGGCGAAGCCGGGGCTTCTCTGCATAAATTATGTCTTTTCACATTTCCTGTAGATTGAAGCCGGGTGTGCGGCTGTTAAATGTTTCCCTTTCCCCTAATTTCTATTGAACCCACGCCCGATTTAGACTATAATGTACCCATGCGGCAGGCGGAAAGCTTTTCTGATGCCGAAAAAACGGGGCATGACAGTCCCCGGGAAGGATTGGTGGAAAGATGGAGGACAACAGGACAGAAAACGCCGGACTGGAGCTGGCGGTGAACACGGATTTCGCGGGGGAGAGCACCAGGCTGGAGCAGATTAAGCTTACTTTGGAAAGGATAGCCCAGGCAGGCTTCACCCATATCCACTGGTGCCATGAGTGGGACAGGGAATACATGTATTCTCCCTATGAGATGCAGCAGATCAGGGAGTGGATGGACGAGTACGGCCTGAAATCCAAGGCCCTGCACTCCACCAAGGGCTCGGCCAAGGACGTGAACGTCAGGGAGGGCCATTACCGGAAGGACTACACCTCCGACTGGGAGTACAACCGCAGGGCAGGGGTGGATTTGATCAAAAACCGGGTGGACCTGGCACAGGCCCTGGGCGCTGCGGAGATCGTGCTCCATCTGTACGTCCCCTACATCACCATACAGAAGAAGCCGGAGGTCAAGGAGGACTTCTACGCCTGCGTCTTCAGGTCTCTGGACGAGCTGATGCCCTACTGCATGGAGAAAAATGTGCGGATCTGCATCGAGAACCTTTTCGACATGCCCGGGGAATACATGCTGGAGGCATGGGACAGGCTCTTCGACAGATACCCTGAGGAATTCCTGGGGCTGTGCTATGACACCGGCCATGCCAATATGGTCTGGCGGGAGCAGGCGCCGGAGATTCTTGGGAGGTACGTCCACCGGCTGTACGCGGTACATATCCATGACAACAATGGGGCCATGGACTCCCATTGGATTCCCGGGGAGGGCAATATCCAGTGGGACAAGGTGATGGAGACCATATCCGGATCCGCGTATGAGGGGCCGCTTCTGCTGGAGCTGTCCACCAATGAGCTGGACCAGGCGGGATATCTGAGGAAGGCCCATGAGGCGGGATGCCGCTTGGACGGGCTCTATAAAAAGGGAAGAGCGGACGCATAGGACTACAGGACACATCCGCCTATCAAGGCGCAGGACGGGAAAGGACAGGAGAAAGGATGATTCTGCGGGAAATCGTGAATCTCCCGGAGGACAACGACATGCGCCGGGACGGGGAGACGCGGAAATGCATTTATGAATTTATGATATAGGGTCATAGAAATAAAGGGGGAAAGAAATGTCAGAGAAGGTACTGCGGATACAGATGTTCGGAGGATTTGCCATGTACTATGGGGGAAATCCGGTGACGCTGAACAAGGCGGGGAGTTCGAAGTCTGTCCGGCTCCTCCAGATGCTCCTCTTGTCTCTGCACAGCGGCATAGCTAAAAACGAGCTGATCGACAGCCT
>CAMQOJ010000039.1 GCA_947003375.1 uncultured Lachnospiraceae bacterium | reverse complement strand
CAGCACCCCCATCCCAGCGCCGCCCGGCCCCCCCTCCTCCCGTCGTATCCGCCGGATCTCATTCTTCTTCACCATGAACAGCAGACAGCAGGCCCCCGACACCCCCTGGGAGATCACGGTGGCCCAGGCCGCCCCCTGCACCCCCATGTGGAGGTTCACGATGAAGAAGAGGTCCAGCCCCACGTTCAGGAAGGAGGACATCACCAGGAAGATCACCGGCGTCCTGCTGTCCCCCAGAGCCCGTATGACGCCGGAGGTCATATTGTAGAGGAAGGTCACAGGAATCCCCAGGAAGATTACCCATATGTAGTCATGAGACCTGTCGATGATGTCCGCGGGCGTGCGCATCCAGACCAGGATCTGCCTGGCCAGCGAGGCGGTGAGCAGGGTCAGCACCGCCGCGAATCCCAGGGACAGCCAGACGCAGTTGGCCACATACCTGCGCAGGTCCTCAAAGTCCCGGGCGCCGAACTTGTGGGCCACAGGGATGGAGAAGCCGCTGCACACGCCCATGCAGAAGCCGATGATCAGGAAGTTCACGGAGCCCGTGGCCCCCACTGCCGCCAGGCTGTCCGTGCCCAGGATGCGGCCTACGATCACCGTATCCACCAGGCTGTAGAACTGCTGGAACAGGAATCCGAATAAAAGCGGAACGGAAAATCCCAGGATCAGTTTCATGGGGCTTCCCTGCGTCATATCTTTCGTCATGTCCATACCTCTTTTCCGAAATCCCCTGCCCATCGACGATGAGGCGGAGGAGATTGTTTCCGACAAAGTATATGCTTTCTCCCGGAAAAGTGCAATGTACTTTTTTGCCCGAAATCCCTTCCCCTATGTACTATTTTGCGTTCCGGGGCCCTTGCGCCGCCCAGGCTTACATGCGGAAAATCCGGGGCAGCTCTCTCCTGTCCCCGGATTCTCCATAGGCGAAACATTTCCAGCCATTTTACTATTCCCATTACAACCCCGCTAGGAGGCGGCCTGCTCCCTGCGCTCCAGATACTCCTGCAGAACCTCCGCCACTTCCTCCGGCCCCAGTCCCGACTCGGCCATGATGTCGCTCACCGCCTCCAGCTCCTTGCGCTTCTTCTCCATATACAGCTCCTCCAGTTCCCGCTTCTCCGACTCCACTCTGGTCTCCAGAGCCTCGATGAGCTCCTGCTTTGCCGCTATCTTTTCCTCAATGGTCTTACGCTGTCCTCTTGCCATAGACTTCTCCTTTCACAGAACCGTTTTAAGTCCTTTTCTACCAGTATATGGACAAGATATGGAAAATATTCCCCTGTACTAAAATTTTTTTCCGGGTCAGTATCCTGGTACATGGATTCACGCGCCGGGGCGCTAGGAAAGCAGGGACAAAAAGTCCTCCTTGGTCATCCCGCTCAGCTGTCCCGCGTCCCCGGAGATCACCTGCTCCGACAGGGCGCGCTTGCTCTCCTGGAGCTCCTGTATCTTCTCTTCCACGGTGCCCTTCGCTATCAGCTGGTACACCACCACCATCTTCGTCTGGCCGATGCGGTGGGTGCGGTCCGTGGCCTGGTTCTGCACCGCCAGGTTCCACCAGGGATCGTAGTGGATGACCACGTCCGCCCCCGTCAGGTTCAGGCCCACGCCTCCCGCCTTCAGGGAGATCAGGAATACCTTGGTGTCGTCCCCGTTGAAGGCCTTCACCAGCGCAAGGCGCTTCTCCTTGGGGGTGGCCCCGGTGATGGTATAGAAGCTGACCTGCTCCTGGTCGAGGCGCTTCCCGATCAGCTCCAGCATGGAGGTGAACTGGGAGAACAGCAGTATCTTGTGCCCGCCCTCCACGGCGCTGCGCACCAGGTCCACGCAGGCCTCCAGCTTGGCGGACTCGCCCCGGTAGTCCTCAAAGCACAGCCCCGGGTCGCAGCAGATCTGCCGCAGCTTCATCAGCTCCGCCAGAATCTGTATCTTGTTCCGCTGGAACTCCTGGGCGTCCTGCATGCCGATCCGCTGCTTCATATTGACTACCTGCGCGTCATAGAGTTTCTGCTGTCCGGAATCGAACTTCACGTACCGGTTCTCCTCCAGCTTCTCCGGCAGATCCTTCAGCACGTTCTCCTTCATCCTGCGCAGGATAAAGGGCCCGGTCATGCGCTGCAGCCGCTCCAGCGCCCCCTGGTCCTCATTTCGAACAATGGGGGCCTCGAAGTCGCTCCGGAACACATCATACCCGTACAGATACCCCGGAATCAGGAAATCGAAGATGCTCCACAGCTCGCTGAGCCGGTTCTCGATGGGCGTCCCTGTCAGGGCATAGCGGGTCCTGCTCTTCACCGCCTTCACCGCCTTGGCTGCCGCCGTGGTATGGTTCTTGATATACTGGGCCTCATCGATGATGTGGTAGCTGAACTCCTTGTCCTCGTAATTCTCGATGTCCCGCTTCAGCAGGTCGTAGGAGGTCACCACCACATCGTACTCCCTGTAATGGGAAAGCTTCTCCCGCCGCTCCTCCTGTCCCCCGGTGATGACGCAATGGGAGAGCTGGGGCGCGAAAGCGCGTATCTCCTCGCCCCAGTTGTACACCAGCGAGGCAGGCGCCACCACCAGCGACGTGCCCTCCTTCCCCTCCAGCCTGGCCGCCAGCAGCACGGCCAGCACCTGGATGGTCTTGCCCAGGCCCATGTCGTCCGCAAGGATTCCCCCCAGCCCGTAAGCCTCCAGGGTCCGAAGCCATCTGTAGCCGTTCCTCTGATAGCCCCTCATGATCTCCCGCAGGGTGGGCGGCTCCTCGAAATCCGCGTCGCCTACGGTCTTGAAGTCCTTCACCATCTCCCGGAAATGGCTGTCCCGGGTGCTGTAGATCTCCTCGTTCTTCTCCAGCAGCTTGTCCAGGTACAAAGCCCGGTACAGGGGAAGCTTTACATTGCCCTTCAAAAGCTCCCTGGGACTCATCCGCAGGGAATCCGCCATCTCCGCCAGGGTCTGCAGGGCATCCTGCTCCAGGCTCAGGAAATCCCCGTTCCGCAGCCTATAGTATTTCTTTTTCTGTCTGTAGCTCTTCAGGATGTCCAGCAGCTCCTCTGGCGGCACGTCCTGGGTGGCGATGTCCAGGTTCAGCAGGTTTTTGGACACGGATATGCCCACGCTCATCCGCACCCTGCGCCCGATGTTCAGGCTGGTGAACCGCCTGGTGCACTGCACCTCCCCCAAAGCCAGCAGCGCGTCCACGCCCTTGTCCAGCACCTGGAACATGAGCCCCTCATCCCCCTCGCAGCTCAGCTCCTTCTCCCTGCTGTCCCAGTAGGGGAACCACTGCCTGGCCAGGAACAGGGCCTCCTCCTCCCTGGTGCCCTCCCGGAAAGGCTCCAGCGGCCCCTCCCTGTCGCCGAAGTCCACCACCCGGAATTCCTGCTCCCCATACCTGGCCCCTACCCGGCAGCTCATATTGTCGTCCGCCGCGTCCAGATAGAACACGAACCGGGCCTGGGGCGGCAGGAAGGCCGCTATCTCCTCGGCGTTCTCCTCCATGATGTCCACCGCGCCCTCCAGCCGGGGCAGCACGGAATAATAGAACTGGGACAGCTTGTTCCTGCCCACCTGGAAGGACAGCGCGCCCTCGTCGAAGAACTGGGCCATGATGCGGATCTTCTGCAGGAATTCCGTATCCAATCTGCACAGCCCCGCCTCGCAGATGTAGTAGGCCGTGCCCACCCCGTAGAAAAGCCGGGGCATGCGGCAGCTCACCGTGATACCATGGAACTCCCTGGGCCGCCCCAAGTCGTTCTTGCGGATGGTCATGGATATCTTCGGATTCTGCTCCTTCGCATACAGGGTCGTCTTCCATTTCGTATCGCTGTCCCTGTCCTCATATTCCAGCGGATTCTCTCCCAGCAGCCCGTAGAGCTCGTCCAGCCGCCAGCCGCTCAGGGCCAGCTCGCCGTCCTTGGAGGCGGCCCGCCTGGAATAGCTGTTGGCCTCTATCATCCTCCGCTCGAAGTTCAGCTCCTCCTTCACGATCCGGCCGATGAAGTCGATCCATGGCCTGGATTTTTCCGTAAAATTGGAGATGCTGTGGTTCAGGCTGGTGCTGCTGCCGTAGGAGGCGGTCTTGGACTCCTGGACATTGGTGTAGAACTCGAAGAGATCCTTCACCACGAACAGCTTCTTCTCCCCCACCTTGAAGGAGACCTTCAGCTCCCCGTTCTTCAGGACCACCCTGGGAACCAAAGTCATGCTCTCCGCCTTTCCTATGGCATCCGACATCACGGTATTGGCATGGCTCTCATAAAAGGCCCTTATGAGCTGCATCCCCCGCCAGTCCGTGGCGTCCCCCAGGTTCTTGTCCCTGAGGTCCTCCTCCACCCGCTGCAGCAGCGCTCCCAGATAGGCGCAGTATTCCCTCCTGTAATACATGCTGTAATAATGCTTTCTGCACTCTGCGCACTGGCACTCCGCATACAGGGCGCTGTCCCTGTTAAAAAGGATGTGGACGGGAAAGACTGCCTTCCCCTCCCTGCCCTCTCCCACGGCCTCGCCCACCAGCTCGCTCCTGCCCTGCGCGTATCCGCTCTGGACATCCTGGAGGCTTACCTTGTCCTCCCGGCACAGCGCCTCCGCCTTCTGGGTCACTGCCTTGGTCAGCCGCATGGTCTTCCTGATGGCCGCCATGTCGAAATACTGGTAGCGTTCAAGCTCCGCGTAATCCGCAAGGCTCCGCTTCCCCGCCTCCGGGGAGTCCTCTTCCTCCTGGCGGTTCAGGACGATATATTCCTGCTCCGCCTGTCCGCCCTCCATGCTTTCAGCCGCGCTCTTTACGTCCTCCACAGCCTTTGCGGCATTCTTCCTCCCGGCACCTGTGGCCAATCGTCTCTTATGCATCCCCATTCCTCTCTCTGCCCTCTTTCCGCAGCTTATCTGCTTCTTCTATAAATCAAATACCCCGCTGCAAGCAACGGGGCATCAAGCTTGCAACGCTGCAGAGCAGCGGGGTATTTGACCCTCGCGGCATTCGCCAACTGGCCGTGCAAGCACGGCCGCTTGACTCATTGCTCGCGGGAATAAAGAATCTTCCCTTTCCCACATTATAGCAAAATACCGTTTCCATTACAATTGTTGTTTTCTTTTAAAATGACTTGTGCTATACTGGGATCAGTTTTTTCACGGGCAGCACACCGCCCGCATTTTATACGAGGGAGGCATGAGCCTTTGAGACAGGACGAAAAGCGAATCGTAGTGAAAGTAGGGACTTCCACCCTGACCCATGAATCCGGCGCGCCGAACCTGCGGCGCATGAACCATCTGGCCCGGATTCTCTCGGATCTGCACGGGATGGGGCATGAGGTGATATTGGTGTTCTCCGGCGCCATCGCGGTGGGCACCTCCAGGCTGGGCCTGCCGGAGCGCCCCGGGGAGCTTCGGATGAAGCAGGCTGCCGCCGCGGTGGGACAGTGCCAGATGATGCACATCTTCGACCGGAGCTTCTCCGAGTACAGCCAGTCCGCCGCCCAGATCCTGCTTACCGGGGATGACGTGGAGGACGAGGGCAGGCGGGAGCATCTGAAAGGGACCTTCTTTGCGTTGCTTGAGATGGGCGTCATCCCGGTGGTGAACGAGAATGATTCCGTCTCCTCCGCCGAGATCGAGACCGGGCGACACAAGGTGCTGGGGGACAACGACACCCTCTCCGCAATCGTGGCGAAGCTGTGCCGGGCCGATCTCTTGATACTGCTCAGCGATATCGACGGCCTCTATGACGCGGATCCGAAGTCCAACCCGGCGGCAAAGCTGCTGCACCGGGTAGCCGCCCTGACCCCGGAGATCCTGGAGATGGCCGGAGGCGCGGGCACCTGGCGGGGCACCGGCGGCATGGCCACCAAGCTCTCCGCAGCCCGCATCGCCATGGAGGCGGGCTGCGACATGGTAATCGCCAACGGAGCACGCATGGAGGACCTCTACGGCATCGTGGAGGGGCGGGAAATCGGCACCCGCTTCCTGGCGGCTGGATCCTGAAGCGGCGCGGCGGCATGGCTGGCAGACGAAATTTTTCCACCTGCGCGGCTGCAATCCAATGGCTTGTCTGCATGCAAGCTATTGCAATGCAGCCGAGCCATTGGATTAGTACCCCACTTCCAAATGAGCAAAACGCGCCTGCGAATGCAGACGCAAGAGCGCGCAGGCGCGAGTTTTGCGAATGCGGGAGTGGGCAGACGCAGTATCAGTTAAACGCGGAGGGGCGTAGGCGGGCCCCGGGGCGGATGCCCTTTGGAGCGTCCGACCGCAAAGGCGGAAATCTTTTACCGAGACAAACCAGGAGGAGACTACATGACCATCTTACAACAGCAGGGGCAGGCCGCAAAATCCGCCGCCTCCCCCCTGGCCACCGCGGGCACGGCGAAAAAGAACGCCGCCCTGCAGGCCATGGCGAACATACTCACAGACAGGCAGGCGGAGTGGCTGCAGGCCAATGCCCGGGACATAGCCGCCGCCAGGGAGGCCGGGATGCGCTCCTCTCTGCTGGATCGGCTGACATTGACGGCGGAGCGCATCGCAGGGATAGTGGACGGGATTCGGCAGATCTGCGCCCTCCCCGACCCCATCGGACGGGTGGACAGGATGGAGACCCGGCCAAACGGGCTGATCATCGGCAGGCGCAGGGTGCCCCTGGGCGTCATCGCCATCATCTACGAGGCCCGGCCAAACGTCACCGTGGACGCGGCGGCGCTGTGCCTGAAGTCAGGCAATGCCTGCATCCTGCGGGGCGGTAAGGAAGCCATCCATTCAAACCGCTGCGCAGCGTCCCTCATGCGGGAGGCCCTTGTGTCCGTGGGGCTGCCCGCGGACTGTATCAGCCTGGTCCAGGACACCAGCCGGGAGAGCGCAAATGAGCTGATGCACCTGGACGGCTATGTGGACGTGCTGATCCCCCGGGGCGGGGCCGGCCTGATCCGGGCAGTGGCGAAGGAGGCCAGCGTCCCCGTCATCCGCACGGGCGAGGGGGTCTGCCATATCTATGTGGACAGCGAGGCGAACCTGGACATGGCCGCGGAGATCCTCTACAATGCCAAGTGCTCCCGCCCCTCCGTGTGCAACGCCGTGGAGTGCGTGCTGGTGCAGGAGGACATCGCCGAAGCCTTCTGGGCAAAGGCCCTGCCCCTGCTTGACAGGCATGACGTGGAGCTGCGGGCAGACGGACAGGCCCTGGGCATCCTGGGCGGACGGGCCCTCCCCGCGTCGGAGGAGGACTGGGATGCGGAGTACGACGACTACATCCTGGCGGTGCGGACTGTCAGGGACTGCCAGGAGGCCGTCTCCTTCATCAATGCCCACGGCACAGGCCATTCGGAGTGCATCGTCACGGACAATTACTTCAAGGCCCAGCATTTCCTGGACGCCGTGGACGCCGCGGCGGTATATGTCAACGCCTCCACCCGTTTCACGGACGGCGGCGAATTTGGCCTGGGGGCGGAGATCGGCATCTCCACCCAGAAGATGCATGCCAGGGGCCCCATGGGGCTGGAGGAGCTCACCAGCAGTAAGTATGTAATCTACGGAGAAGGCCAAATCAGGGAATGATCCGGAGGAGAAAGCAGGAGGAATTGTCATATGGATAATAACAGTACGGTTTTTGGTTTCATCGGCACGGGCAACATGGGCGGCGCCCTGGCCCAGGCCGCCAGGCATACTATAGATGGTTCCCGGATTCTCCTGGCCAACCGCTCCCCGGAGAAGGCGCTGGCCCTGGCCCAGACCCTGGAGGCCCGGGTCTCGGACAATCAGGAGATTGCCAGAGAGGCGGATTTCATCGTTCTGGGCGTGAAGCCCCAGCTCATGGAGGAAGTCCTGGCCCAGATCAGCCCTGTTCTGGCGCTTCGCAGGAGCCCCTTCCTTCTGGTGACCATGGCCACGGGGCTGACCATCGCCCGGATCCGGGAGCTGGCGGGCAGGAACTACCCCGTCATCCGCATCATGCCCAACACCCCGGTGTCCATCGGGGAGGGGATGGTGCAGTACACCTGCAGCGAGGATGTGGCGGACAGCGACCTGCAGGCCTTCCTGGAGGCCTTCGCCTGGGCTGGAAGGTTCTCCGCCATTCCGGAGTTTCGCATGGACGCGGGCTCCGCTGTCTCCGCCTGCGGCCCCGCCTTCGCGGACATCTTCCTGGAGGCCATGGCGGACGGCGGGGTGGCCTGCGGCCTGTCCAGGGAGCAGGCCATGGAGCTGGCGGCCCAGATGCTCTTGGGCACCGCCAAGCTGGCCCTGGAATCCGGCCAGCATCCCGCCGCCTTAAAGGATGCCGTCTGCTCCCCCGGCGGCACTACCATACAGGGCGTGCGCAGACTGGAGGAGGCGGGCTTTCGGGGAGCTGTCATCGATGCGGTCATCGCGTCCTATGAGAGAACGCTGGAGCTGAGCCCGACACACCCATGAAAATATACCGCCTGATCGGCATCATCACCACCCTGCAGCAGCAAAAGACCGTCACCGCCCCCTACCTGGCCGAGAAGTTCGAGGTGTCCCGCCGCACCATCAACCGGGACATCGAGGACATCTGCAAAGCCGGCATTCCCCTGGTCACCACCCAGGGGGCGGGCGGCGGCATCTCCATCATGGAGGGTTTCTCCCTGGACACAACCGTCTTCACCAAACAGGAGCTGGCGGCCATCTTCACGGGACTGAAGTCCCTGGACAGCGTCTCCCGCTCCGCCTCCGGTGAAACCCTGGCCCGGAAGATCGGCGGCAGCCAGGCCGTCAGCCTGGACGACCATATGGCCATCGACCTGGCCTCCCACTACAAGGACGACCTGGCGTCCAAACTGGAGCAGATGAAAGCCGCCATCCAGGCGTCCCGGTGCATCTCCTTCCGCTATTATTATGAAAAAGGAGAGGCGGACAAGCTGATAGAGCCCTGCCTGCTGGTCTTCAAATGGTCTGACTGGTACGTCTTCGGCTTCTGCAGGCAGCGGCAGGACTTCCGCCTGTACAAGCTGCGCCGCCTGTGGAACCTGACAGTGACGGAGGAGCCCTTCTCCCCCAGGGAAATCCCGGAGGAGAAAAAGCGCTTCGGCTCCCACATGACGGACGACTACATGGTCGCCGCCCTCTACGACCCCTCCCTGAAATACCGCCTGGTGGAGGAATACGGCCCCGCCTGCTTCACCCCGCAGGAAGACGGCAGGCTCTATGCGGAATGGGGCTTCACCACCCGGGAACAGGCCGTGGAATGGTTCCTGCGCTTCGGCAGGAAAGTGAAAGTCCTGGGGCCGCCGGAGATGGTGGAGCGGATGAAAGCCGAACTGGACGCCGCCCGGGATTTATACTGAGAACGATCTCTGATCAGCGGTATTTTGCCGCCATTTCTTTACAGCTCTCTGCAAAAAGCGACCGGGCGACTGTCTGCACTGTCTCAATAGGGAGCCCGGCCAGCCTGCCGCGGTCTTTTTTCAGGCATATCTCGAATCCTCTTACAATGTGCTCAGCGGATAATCCATGCCCATTGTCTGCTCTTGTTGCGTCGGCCTGACTCACGAAACGCTCCAACATCCTCCGCTCTTTGGAGTAAATCAGTTCCACCAGCTTGGCCCGGTATTCCAACTCCTTGTTTGTGATGTCCTTATAACGGGCCTGGTCCATGGCGTGCTGGGCTTCGTGCTTCAGGAGGGACACCTGGAAATCTTCTGACTCCAGATCCCAGGCGGCTCTGACGCAGTGAATCAGCCCGTCGCCGTTGGACCATCCTCCGGTACCTGTCTCGCCGAAGGAAATGTAGTCCAGCCAGCTTTTCATGATGAATCCATCCAGAAATTTAACTGCGTAGTCCTGCGTACCCTCCGGCAGCTCCACCTTGTAATGCCTCAGTTCCTCGTCCTTCCATATGTAAGGACCGTAGTACCCACTGGTCCGTCCCGTCAGGGCATGGAGCGACTTCCGGCGGAATGCGGCTCCGGCCATTTCCTCCAACTCGTCCAGCGAAAAATCGGGCGCAGTCTGGAACCGTTCTGCCAACCGTTCCCGCAGCCGCTGCGCGGCCTCCTGGGCAGAGAGCTCCAGATAAAAGGCATCCCGGTAATATTTTTGATAGACCAGGAGTATTTCGTTCAATTCCCCGTCCACATCGTAAGTAAGGTAGTGTTCCTTCTGATACAAGTCCATGCCCTTTTGATACAGTGCTGCCGCTTCCGGGAACTGTTCCAAATACGCCATCGCTTCCCGAAGGCGCCCCTTTACAATCATCCCGCGCAGAATGTCTTTCGAAAATTTCTTCATAGTGAAAGCCCCTCAAATCCCTCTTTATCGAATTGACCCGCCTATAGTATAGCACAAATCCAGCCAGCGTTCAATTCCCACCGCAGGGCCTTTACCTGCTTTGCAAGCAGTGATAAGCCAACAAAGCGCCAAGGACAATTCCGGCGTTATGCAATATACCTCTCAACATGACATACTGTTGTCATGTTCAAAATGGTATAGTGGAGGAAAAAAGGAGGTAACTGACATGGTTGATTCAAGATGCGGGCTGCACTGCACCGGATGCGGATACAAGGAGACCTGCGGCTGCGGCGGCTGTATCGAGACAGAGGGACGCCCTTTCCACGGGGAATGCCCCGTAGCCAAATGCTGCCAGGAGAAAGGCTTCCTGCACTGCGGACAATGCCCGGACATCCCCTGCGACATGCTGGCCGACTATTCCTGCGACCCGGAACACGGCGATACGCCCCATGGGGCCCGAATCGAGCAATGCCGAGCCTGGCACAGCGCGGACAATGCCTGACCCCATACAGAACCAAAGCATCAGGCTCCAGGACGCATTGCCCGAAACCCGGCCTTTCCTCTGCCGCCTACCACCAGATGCCCAAACCTGACATCGGTGCCCGAGAGCAGCAAAAAACAGCGCCAACACCAGAAACAAACGAAAGGAAGAACAGAAATGGACGAAAAAATCCTCTCTCTGCGCATGGAGCGCCAGTGTCTCCTCCGAAAAGCGGACGAAACCGAGTACATAGCCCTGTACCGGGACACCCAGCCCGGTCAGAACGTATACTGGCACGGCTTCGGGGAACCTCCCGTCCTCTCCTTCCGCGCCTCTTTCGACGACATGGAGTTCAACCGGCAGCGCCAACTGCAGCGGAAGCTCGTGAAAGGCCGGTTTGCCGGCGGCAACCTGGGATGGGTCATGGCCGAGGACATGGAACTGTTCGCCTGCCTATACCACAAGCCCCTGACCCGCCCCACCCCGCAGCAGTCGGAAGTCCTCACCCTCATCGAAAACGCCGGCCCTTTCAACATCCAGCAACTCAAGGAAGAGACCGGATTGCTGGTGAAGCAGATCACCCCCATCCTGCACCGGCTCCAGGAAGCCTTTCTGCTCTACGAAGACCAGTATGACGGAGAATGGGACAGGGGATGGTACCGGTTCCCGGAGATGTTCCCGGAGGTGGACACCGGGCGGTATACCCGGGTGGCGGCCCTGAAGATCCTGCTGCGGCGGTTCGCTTACCGGATGGTGTGGTTCGACGCCGCCATGGCAAAGGCCTTCTACCGGGTGCCCGAAAAGGAGATCCGCAGGGCTGTGGCGGAGCTGACTGCGGAGGGCGTATTGGTCCCCCGGGAGTCCGGCTGTCTGCTGAAAGATGTCGCGGCCCTTTTGGAGGATTATGTGGCGAAAGACTTCCGCTGCGTCTACGCCCTCCATCGGAACGACTTTCTCTTCAAGGTCCAGGAGCCTATGCTGAAGCAGATGGTGAAAGACCTGACGGAGGGGCTTTCCTACGACTGCGAGCCCCTGCAGTACCTGCTGATAGACGGCCGGTTCCAGGGCGCCTCGGTGGGGCATTTCCGGTATGGGCCTTACGATCTGAACGATATCGTCTGCAAACTGCCGGAGGCGGAAAGCCGCAGAGAAGAAATCCTGGCGGCTGTCCTGGCGGTCAATCCGGGCGGGGAGCCCAGACGGTTCATGGGGAAGGAGCTTTGAGGGACATTTACAATCAAAAGCCGTTTCCCTGCTCTACGGCAGCAATCCCTTCCCGGGATGCTGCCAGCTCCCTGCAGATTCTTTCGTCATCCCACTCAGCATGATTTTGAAGCAGCTCATAAATCGGCTCAATGACTGCCGCTTCTTCCTCCAGCATGTCCGCAATTTCGTTTATTTCAATCCTTTTGTGCAGCTTTTTTCTGACCAGGCTGATCATCTTCAGCATCTGGCCTTCTTCCTTTCCCTCGGCCCGCTCGTCCTCGAACGCCTTGATGATATTATATTTAAATTCCATGTCGTCCTCCCCGTTTCCGGCCCAGTTCAGGATTTCCTCCACCACCGCTTCCTTATTGCCGCAGACGGACAGCAATATATATTTCACCCAGTTCCGGAACTCCTCCGTCTCCTGAAGGCCCAGTTCCCTGACCCTGCTGCATGCAGTGCGGATTGCACCTGCCAGTTCTGAAAATGCAGGAATTCAGAGGGCCTTGACAGGCTCTTTTTATAGCCTTTGTCGTGGGGCGTGCTTATGGGCGTTCCCTGTTCCCGGGCGGTATCTGCGCCGCTGGCTTTTGCTGTCCCTATGGGTTTTGCAGCTTTGCCGGTCTCTTTCGCGGCTTCTCCTGTCCTTTTGGTCTCTGTTCCCTTTTTTCCTTCCATATCCAATCCTTTCCTTTCTGAAAGTGAGGGTGCAGGAAAGGTATTGGCCTCTGCCCTTCCTGCTGTCGTTGTCAGTTCATGTTCTTTGGGATGTAGGCTCCCGCCCAGCAAGAAGTTCGATACGATAGAATCCGTCCTTTTGACGTTTCTATTGTCAGGTATTACGGAAAGACCCGTAGTGGTCTTCTGAATGATATCGGATATGAATTCTTTGCCTGTATTTAGATTACCATGTATGATGCCAAATTACAAGGAGAAAATTTCAGCATGGCTCTTTCGGTTCTTTCCGGTTCTCCCCATATTTTTACCTCTCCCACTCTACCACAGTTCCGTGGGCTCCTATGGGTGGAAGTGACGCTCCCGGAGCTATTTTGGTGCTGTACTCCGAGGGTCACAGGGCTCTCCCCGGAAAGCGCACCAAGGAGGAGAAAGCCGCGGCCTTCTCCCTCTGGAAAGAGACTCATGCGTAATATTTCGCCTGGGCGTTCCACATCTCCGCATAGCATCCCCCTGCGGCGAAGAGCTCCTCATGGCTGCCCTGCTCCACAATCTGGCCGTCCTGGAATACGATGATCTCGTCGCAGAACCGGCAGCTGCTCATCCGGTGGGAGATGTAGATGCTGGTCCTGCCCTCCACCATCTGCCCGAAGCGCTCGTAGACCAAAGCCTCCGCCTTGGGATCCAGTGCCGCCGTGGGCTCGTCCAGGATGACTACCGGCGCGTCTTTGTACAGTGCCCTGGCCAGGGCCAGCTTCTGGGCCTCCCCGCCGCTGATCTCCACGCCGTCCTCCAATCCCTTGTACAGCCAGGTATCCAGCCCCTTCTCCATGTTCCTGACCAGGCCGCCTGCGTCCGCCTGCTCCAGGGCCTTCCAGATCCGCTCATCCTCCCTCCCATAGCCCGCCGCCACATTCTCCCACACAGGGAAGGCGAAGAGCTTGAAGTCCTGGAACACCACCCCGAAGATGCGGCGGTATTCCTCCTCGTCATACTTGCGGATGTCCGTGCCGTTCAAGGTGATGCGCCCCTCCGTGGGCTCGTAGAGGCGGCACAGGAGCTTGATGAAGGTGGTCTTGCCCGCGCCGTTCTTGCCCACCACCGCGAGCTTCCCCTTAATGCGCAGCCTGAAGTCCACGTTCTTCAGCACCATCTCTTCGCTGCCGGGATACCGGAAGCTCACGTTCTCAAAGGCCAGCTCATACTCCCCGTCGTCCCGCTTCTCCACAGGGATGCTGCCCGACGCGTGGGGATTCTCCATGTCCAGGAAGGCCAGGAAATCCGTCATGGTGGTGCAGATCTTCTGAAGCTCCCCGTGCTCGGAAATCAGGGAGAAGCAGGCGGAGCCGAACTGGTTCAGCGCGCCCACATACCGGGTGAACGCGCCCACGGTGACGGCCCCTGCCACCACCTTCAGCGCCGCCAGCAGATAGGCGCCTACAGCGAAGACGCTGCTCACCAGGTTGTTGGCGTCGTTTGCCGCGTTCCTCACGTCGCACCTCTTCTCGAAATAGGCTCTGCTCTCCCGTTCTTCCTGGGCAGTGTTTTCCAGGATCATCTCCTCCATGCCGTAGATACGGATGATTTTTCCCACCTTTTCATTGTCGTACACATTGTTCAGCAAATAGGTGAGCTTCTCCTCCACTCCCGTGTGGCTGTTGAAGATTTCCATCTGCCTTGCGGCAAATTTGGTGAAAGCCCGGAAAGAGCAGGCGCACATACCCACGAGCAATACCGCAAAGAGCCCAAAGGAGGGAATCGGGCCCGCCAGGCTCCCCACCAGGCCCAGGGCTCCCGCCGGTCTTGTCAGGCACAGATGGACCACCAGGGAAACCGACAGCAGGATATTCAAAATCGCCCGCAGAATATTGCAATAGTGGTTCAGCAGGGTGTCAAGGCCTCCGTACATGTCCGAAGTGCGCTCCGAAAACAGGATCTTCTCGGCCACCTCCGGCTTCTCCATGCTCTCATAGTCCATGGAGAACACCTTTTCCCGCAGCCACACATAGAAAATCAGCCACATCCTCGTCCCGAGGCTCTTGAACCGCCTCTGGAGCAGATGCTGGGCCAGGCCGAGCAGGAGGGTGGCCCCCAGCAGGACCACGGCCTGCCATGCCGCCTCACGGTACGCCCCCGCCAGCAGCGCATCAATCAGCCCCGCCGTCAGGAACAGCCCTGCGTAAATCTGCGCCAGGGAAAGGCATACATCCAGCAGGTGCAGAGGGATGACGGATGAATCCTCCCTGTGTATCATCTTCAACAGCCGAATCCCCATTTTATGGATAGATTTCAATTCACGCATACTGCCCTTCCTTTCTGAATTATAGTCGCTGCGCGACGGCACTGAAGGATAAAGTCTCTTCGGCGCACTTTTCGGAGAGCAAATTTCATTCGAAGTGCACTCTTGAAATTTGCTCTCGTGCGCTCTCGCGACTTTATAGTGTCGCTGCGCATTCCGTTTTTTATTTTTTGTCGCTGCGCGACGGCACTGAAGGATAAAGTCTCTTCGGCGCACTTTTCGGAGAG
>CAMQOJ010000038.1 GCA_947003375.1 uncultured Lachnospiraceae bacterium | reverse complement strand
GGAGCCTGATTCCCCAGGTGCCCGAAAAGGAGGGATATTACGGCACATGGCCTGATTTTGACTGGGATTTCGTCACCGGGAACCAGGTGCTGGAGGCACGGTACGAGAGATGGGTCACTTCCCTGGCCAGCGAGGAAAAGGATGCGGAGGGCAGGCCGCTGGTGCTGGTGCAGGGAGAGTTCCTGCCGGAGAGCAGGCTGAAGCTGGAGCAGGGGCCGGAGGGCGGCACGAGGCTCTCCGTGTGGCTGGACGGCCGGGAGCCTGACAGCGTCTACGAATCCGGGCTTCTGGTGCGGGCGCTCTGTGAGGATGCGGAGCATACTACAGTGGAGCTTTGGACAGGGAACGGCTACCAGGCGGTTGAGAGCAGCACGGTGGGAAGCTACCTGGAATTCCCCATGGAGGGAGGACCCGCCCTGGAAGGAGAATCCTCCTCGAATGCCGAGAGGGCTTTCCGTCTGACTGCTGCGGAGAAGGACAACGGAAAGCTTGTGGCAATCGCCTGCGCCGGAGGATGCGCGGCAGCCGCAGCGCTGTTGATCCTGCTGATTGGAAAAGCCAGGAAGCGCCGCGGGAAGCCTGGGAGAAAGGGGATGGAACAGCAGGAGAAATCCGTGAGGAAGCGGAAAAAGCGCCGGCAAAAGCCTGCGGGAAAGAGGAGGCGGCAGACAGGCGAAGAAGCGGTTGAAGAGGAGGGCGATGACAAGGACAATATATGAAAACCCTCAAAAGAGCAGTTTCCATTTTCCGGAATTTCCTGTATAATGGATCTTAGACAATAGAATCCTGCATTTGGATTCTATTGTAGAACTTGGATAAAAGAATCCTATTGAACTTAACTGGAGGACCATCTTCGTGAGGAAAAAGAACACCCTGCTCCAACTGTTCCTGAACATGCTCTATATCAGCGCCTTCACCTTCGGAGGCGGCTTCGTCATCATCACCCTGATGAAGCGGAAATTCTGCGACGAGCTGGGGTGGCTCGGGGAGAAGGAGATGCTGGACATCACGGCGCTGGCCCAGTCCTCGCCTGGGGCCATCGCGGTGAACGCTGCCATCCTGGTGGGCTGGAAGCTGGCCGGGGCAGCGGGCATGGCCGTGGCCGTGACGGGAACCATTATCCCGCCCATCGCCATCCTGTCGGCCATCTCCTATATCTACGAGGCCTTTGCCTCCAACGTATACGTGGGCTACGTGCTGAAAGGGATGCAGGCCGGAGTGGTGGCCGTGCTCTTCGATGTGGTGTACACCATGGGGGCCGGGGTGGTGAAGGCCAAGTCCTGGCTGAACTATGGCCTGATGGCAGCGGCATTCCTGGCCACGGCAGTGTGGAAGATAAATGTGGTATACATCATCCTGGCAGCAGTGGCCGTGGGCATCCTGTCCCGGGGATATGCGAAGTGGAGGGAAGGAAAGCCCTGAGCCGGTGCAGGGCAAGGGGCGCGGAATGGAAGCCGTGCCCCTTGGCACGCCGTGAGGCGGCTGCCGGGGTGAAAAGCGTTCTGCATCGGTCCTGCCGTATGTGCCGCTGCAGACGGCAGGACGGGAAGTCTGGAAAGGAGAGTCATGGGGATTTATTTAGAGCTGTTCTGGAGCTTCATCCAGGTAGGGATGTTCAGCATCGGCGGAGGCTACGCGGCCCTGCCTCTGATACAGAGCCAGGTGGTGGAGCGCCACGGCTGGCTCACCGCCGGCGAGTTCAATGACCTGATTACCATAGCCGAGATGACGCCGGGGCCCATGGCCGTGAATTCCGCCACTTTCGTTGGGATACGGATCGCCGGGATTCCGGGGGCGCTGGTGGCCACCTTCGGGTGCATCCTGCCCTCCCTGATCCTTGTGTCGATTCTGGCAAAGCTGTACTTCAAATACCAGAACCTGGATGCCATCCAGAATATCTTAGGCCGCCTTCGGCCTGTGATTATCGCGCTGATTGCAGCCGCGGCCCTGTCCATTTTGAAGACGGTAGTGGCATCGGAGGGCGGTCTGTCCGTGAACGGCATCAACCTGTCCGGAATCCTTCTGGCCGCTGGGGCGTTCTTTGTGCTGCGCAGGACGAAGAAGAGCCCGATCCTGATCATGGTGGCCTGCGGCGGCGTGAACCTGCTCCTGAATCTCCTGATATAGATGGAAATTTCTTACAGATGCCTTATTGCTTTGCTGGAATCATAAGCGTGGCGGTCAAATGGCCGCTTTCCGTCCGGCCATAGTCGAGGCGGCTTTGGTCGCCGTAGTGGAGCTGCAGCCGCTCATTGACATTGCGGATGCCGAACCCGCTGCTGACCTTCAGATCCGTCTCCTCATAGCGCAGGAAAGCATTCAGCTTTTCCGGGTCTGCGCCGCAGCCGTCGTCCGTGACAGTGATCAGGAAAACACCCGAAGACAGCCGAATATCCAGGACAATCTCCAGAGACGGCAAATCCGGATTGTGCAGCACCGCGTTCTCTACCAAGGGCTGCAGGGTAAATTTCGGAATCCGGACAGAGGACAGCAGCTCCTCCGGGGCAGAGGCCGAGAGCGTGATATCGCTGGACCGCTCCAGCTGGTAGATGCGAATGAACTCCCGGATATTGTCCAGCTCCTGACCCAAAGCCGCCAAGGCGTCGGGCTGGGAGATACTGTAATGCATCAGGTTGGAGATGGAGGAGACGATGTCCGCAATGGCATCCTCCCGCTTGCTCAGGGCCAGCCAGCTGACGCTGTCCAAGGCATTGTAGAGAAAATGGGGATTGATCTGGGCCTGGAGGGCGTGGAGGATGGCGGCCCGCTTGGCATGGTTCTCCCGGATTAGTCGTTCCACCAAAGCGTGTTCCCTTTGGATTAGCTCTGAGAAGCTCTGACAGAGCATCTGCAGCTCCGCGTCATGATATACGTTCAGGAGGCCGGTATCAAAGTCGAGGGTATCGTGGATGCTTCCAATCAGCTCCGCCAGGGAGATCACCGGCGCGGTAATCTTGCGGGAGAGCAGATAGAGTACCCCGACCAGGATGAGGAGGGTCAGGGCGGCGAACAGCAGATAGGGGAGCAGAGCGTCCCGCACCATGGCCTCGATGCTCGCATAGGGCGTCAGGAAGGTCAGGAACAGGTCATCATCTATGGATGCGCTGCTGATCAGATAATGCCGCGCCTCGTCCGCGGTGCGGTTCAAAAGCAGGGAGGCGGGCGCGCTGCCGGAGGAATAGAGGATTTCCCCGTATTCATTGGCGAGGAAGACGCTGCTGTCCGGTGCGGCGAATTCCAGCGTCAGCTTTTCCAGAAAGGCGGCTTGGGGGATGGCAATCACCACGATGCCCATGCTGTGCTCTATGGAGGATTTCAGGTAATAATTCCAGACACATCTGGCATAGCACAGCTCCCCGGTCTCTTCGTTCAGGAAGAAATAGGGTGACCAGGAGGTCTTGAGCGTCCTCTGGTACCACTCCTCAGAGGACACATCACGGGAAGCATACACATTGCAGGTGCGGATTTCCACCTGCTGGGAAAGCCCATAGGAGTCCAGGTGGGCGGACAGTGGGAAATCGTCATTGAGATAGAGGAGGAAGCGGCAGTCCAGATTAGAGGTGAAGAGCTGCTGGTTCAGGTAATTCCTGAATTTCTTCCGCAGCAGTTCTTTTGTGCGGAACATGTCCAGAGCGGTTCCCTCTTCCACATTCAGGCTTTTTCCAATCTCCTCGTCGTTCACCAGCTGAAAGGGAACCATGCCGAAGGAATCGATATAGCTGGCGAAAATGGTCTCGTTGTATTTCTGCATGCTGCTCTGCTGCTGCTCGATCTCCCGCAGCAGCGCAGAGCGGAAAATGATGTAAATCAGAAAATAGGAGACCAGAAAGACGGCGGTCAATGTGCAGCATAGGATTATGAATATCTTTCGGCGCATAGGAGACTCCTTATCACAGTTGGCAGTTCCGGTATTCCGTGGGGTTCATCCCCATCTTCCTGCGGAACAGCGAAGAGAAATATCCGGCATCCTCATACCCGCACAGATGGGCGATTTCACCGATGGAATGCTGGGGAGAGCGCAGGAGCTCGCAGGCATGCTCCAGCCGCTTCTCCGCCACATAGCCGTTCAGGTTCTTACCCGCGTTCTGCTTGAAGAGGGTGCTCAGCCAGGAGAGCGTGATGTTCATCTCGTCCGCCATGGCGGAAATGGAGAAATCCGGATTCGTGTAGTGGGCATCTATATACTGCAGGGCATACCGGTACAGGGCGGAGGTATTGCTGCTCTTCTGGGCCAGCAGCAGGTGCAGGATATCGAAATAGAGCTCCTCCAGATAGTTGGCCTTGGAGGCCGGATTGGGGAGGGCGTACCAAGCCTTTAACGTATGCCCCTTGGAGGCGTACAGAGACTGAGGGGTGAAATGGATTCCGGCCAGATAGTCGTACAGCAACCCGATTAGGCGGCTGCCCATGATATCGCAGGAGGATCTGTCCCCAATGCACCGGCGGTACAGCGACGACCGGAAGAAGTCCTCGATGGCGCTTACGTCATGGCGCTGCAGGGCCTGGGCGATCTCCTGGGGATAGTCGCTGTCGGTCATGTCGGCGATTTTCTGGCGGGAGGCTTCCCTGGCCTCGTAGAGCCCGGTCAATATGTCCTCCAGGGTCTGGAGCTTCTGCCGGGTCACCGGCTTCAGGATATAGTGGTTTACATGGTACTGCATGGCGCTCTTGGCATATTCGAATTCCCTGTAGCCGGAGAGCAGGATGATGGGAATGCCGGACAGGAGAGGGGACTGGTCAATCTGCCTGGCCAGCTCGATGCCGTCCATGTGGGGCATGCGGATATCCGAGATGATGGCATCCGGGCGGCAGCTGCGCAGGAACTCCAGCGCCTGTACGCCGTCAGAGACGCAGCCGCACAGACTTCCGTGGAAGCGTGCCCAGTTCAATTGCTCCTTCAGCCCATCCAAAACAATCTGCTGGTCATCGACCAATAATATCTTAAAAATCGTAGCCATTTCACATATTGCTCCTCTTGATAGTTTCCTATATATTAGTACAAGTAACCAAATCTGTCAATGCCGACAGGCCCCAAGTGAAAAAAATTCATAGTGACTTAAAAAACTTCAAATTGTGGGATTCATCAAAAAACTTTACAATGGAATCAAAGCTAAAACAGCAAAGGAGGACAGCGACTGTGGCTAAAAAGAAAAAGAGACCCACCACCCCGGCAGTGATTCGGGAAAACATACAGTTATATCTGCTGATGCTTCCCGTCTTCATCCTGATTGTCATCTTCTGCTATGGGCCCATGTTCGGCCTGGTGATTGCGTTTCAGGACTACATGCCCGGCTCTCCGTTCTTCGGGGAGAGCGTGGACTGGATGGGGCTTCGGCATTTCCAGCGGTTCATCCAGGGGAAGTATTTCGGCAGACTTATCACGAACACGCTGGTGCTCAGCGGGCTGAACCTCCTGTTCGGGTTCACGGCACCCATCCTCTTCGCCCTGCTGATCGACCAGGTCAAGAGGATTCGATTCAAGAAGCTCGTCCAGACAGCCAGCTATATGCCCTACTTCATCTCCACGGTAGTGGTGGCCGGCATGGTGCTTTCCTTCATCGACAAGGGGGGCATGGTTACCCGCTTCCTGACGCTGTTCGGGCTGCCGAATCAGAACTGGCGGGAGCAGGCATCGGCGTTCCCGGCCATCTATACGGTGACCAACGTGTGGAAAGGCTTCGGCTTCGGCAGTATCCTGTATATTTCGGCCATCACCTCCATCGACCAGAGCCAGTATGAATCCGCCCGGATAGACGGGGCCAACAGGGGGCAGCAGTGCTGGTACATTACTTTGCCCGGCATCAAGAACATCATTGCCATCAACCTGATCATGGCCATCGGCGGCATCCTGGGGACCAACAGCGATTTGATTCTGCTGCTGTATACGCCGGCCACCTATGACGTGGCGGATGTGATTGGCACCTACACATACCGCCTGGGCATCCAGGGGGGCCAGTACAGCTATACGGCTGCTGCGGGGCTGTTCATGTCGGCAATCGGCTTTACACTGACCTATATAGCCAACAAAGTCAGCAACAGGATGACCGGGTACGGTCTGTGGTAGGAGAGAAGCGTATGAAGACAGTAAGGACAAAGAATAGAATCAGGGAAGGAAGCCCGGCGGTTACGGCCATCCTATATCTGCTGACCATCCTGGTCTGCCTGGTTACGGTATATCCCATGTACTATGTATTGATTCTGTCCATCAGCGCGCCGGAATATGCGGCGGGCATGGACGTGTACCTGTTCCCCAAAGGGTTTTCGCTGGACGCCTATAAGATGCTGGTGGGGGACATGGAGATGTGGCGGGCTTATGCCAACACCATCCTGTATACCGTGGCCACCACGGCGCTGATGCTGGTCACTTGTGTGCTGGTGGCCTATCCCCTGACCTACAAGAGGCTGATGGGGAGGAAATATGTGAACATGTTCCTGCTGATTCCCATGTACTTTTCCGGGGGCATGATTCCAGCCTTCCTGCTGATTACGAAGCTGGGGCTGTACGGCAGCCCTCTGTCCCAGATTATCCCGGCCTGCTTCTCCATCTGGAACATCATATTGATGAAAGCGTTCTTCTCCAGCATACCGGAGGGGCTGCGGGAGGCGGCGAAGATTGACGGCGGGGGTGTAGTACAGATTCTGACCCGTGTGTATCTGCCAGTGTCCAAGCCCATCCTGGCGGTGATTGCGGTGTACACTATCGTAGGCAGATGGAACAGCTGGTTCGACGCGCTGGTGTACCTGCCCAGGACGGACTGGCAGCCGCTGCAATTGTTCCTGCGGCGGATTCTGGTGGAGAATACCAGGCAGGTGACGGAAATCCTGAATCCGGAGATGGCGGCGGAGATGGTGCGTAAGCAACTGTCCGGGGCACAGCTGAAATATGCCATGATCATCTTCACTTCCCTGCCGGTATTGTTTACCTATCCGTTTTTCCAGAAATACTTCGTGAAGGGGGTTATGCTTGGGTCGCTGAAGGAGTGATGCGCCCGGGCTTCCGACATAGATAGCCCTGTAATGTAACTGTTATTTATCTGATCCTGCGGAAGGCAGGAAGAAGGAGGAACCATGAGAAAGAAATGGAGACAAGGCATGGCTGCGGCGCTGAGTGCGCTGATGCTGTTGGGATTGGCCGGATGTGGCGACAATGCGGATTCCGGACAGACATCCCAAGGTGCAGAGTCGAAGCCCTCAGCGGAGGATTCCGGCCAGGAGCCCGCGGACGAGGGACAGGAGGACAGCGGACAGGAAGAGGGCACAGAACTGGAAGTGGTCAGAATCCTGGGCAGGAACTATACTTACACTGGTGCAAACGGCAAGACTGTGACCCTGAAGGACTGGTCTACGGAAGGGAAGAGCAAACGCTGGGCTAAACTGGAGGAAGAATTGGCGAAAAAGGGCGTGAAGCTGGAGCTTGACCTGATTGAGCCGGATCAGTTCGACACCACTATCCAGACCATGGCGGCCAGCGGGGAATTGTCCAATTATGATTTGGTCAATATTACGCCGTTGGATGACAAGACAAAGCTGAATCTGGTGAAGCAGGGGCAGCTGCAGTCTGTCAGCGACATCTGGGAGCAGTACTCGGAAGGATCCTATAAGGATTTCCTGGCCACAGAGGCGGGACAGTTCTATGAGAAACGGATGCGCCTGGAGGATGGAAAGGTCTACTGGATTACGGACTTTGAGACAATGACATATAAAGGGGAGGAGTCGGCTTGGGTGCTGGGCTTCCAGATCCGCCAGGACTGGCTGGACGCGCTGAACCTGGAGATGCCCACCACCACAGACGAGGTCTATGAGGTGCTGAAAGCGTTCCAGGATCAGGACGTGAACGGGAACGGACAGGCGGACGAGGAGTTTCTGGTCAATTACAGCTCCTTTTCCACGGACATCGCCCAGTGCTTTGGCCTTGGCATCGATATCACCTTTGTCAATTCCCAGAACGGCAATAAAGTAGAGTCTCCCTGGTATCAGGAGAATGTGAAAGCCTATATCGAATATATGCAGAAGCTGTACGCGGCGGGGCTTTTGAAGATGGAAGACAGCCAGTCGTCTTCCGATATGGCGAACAACAAGGTGGCTGCAGTGGCGAACTGGGGCACGGAGCTGTGGCTGGAGCCCCAGATTACGGTGCCGGAAGGGGCTGCGTATCCCTGGTTCGCGCCTGTCCGGATCCAGGCAGTAGAGGGGCAGACGCCTCTGTTCCGCGGCTCCAATAAGTACAATCCCGGCTGGACGGCCACGGCGGTTCCCGCCAGCAGCGACAAGCAGCAGGCCATTGCGAAGATACTGGATTTCCTGGTGACGGAGGAATCGGTGCATCTGACGGAGCGAGGCATGGAAGGAGTCAGCTATGAGATGGCAGATGGGAAGATGCGCTCAATCAGTGACCCGACGTTGGAGAATACGGACGCTGTGGGAATGGCTTTATGGTGCAACGGTTCTATCTTCCCCCGGTACACTTTGAACAATGAGATAAGCGAGGGAATGGAGGATACCATTGCCTATGCGGAGACGAATGGCGTGAAGAATAATCAGTCTGCGAAATCGGACTATACGCTCTCCTGCATCAATGACCCTGAGCACCGTCTGCTACATGACGAGAACGGCTATGCGGTTCCCACTGCGGAAGAGATTGACCGTACCAATGAGATCAGCACCGATTTGAGGACTTATTCCGCCGAGCTTCTGACCAAGCTGATCATGGGCGAGAAGAGCCTGGAGGACTGGGACAGCTATATCGCAGATCTGAAGGAACTGGGCCTGGACGACCTGATTGCCATCAACCAGGCCAGATATGACCGCGCCACGAAGTAAAAGGAAGAAGCGGACGGACATGCTTCGCGTGACAGCTGAGCGGTAATGGAGTCAGCATGGAAAGACCGGAAAAGGTGCTACATATTTCCGGTCTTTGCTGCATTTAGATAGCAGAAAACAGAATCAGGAGGAGAAAATGACCGGAAGGAAACTGCCTGAAACGAAAATCAACGGAATCCCGCAGACAGGGCCGGATACCGGAAACTATTGGTGCACCTGGGACACGCAGTACCGCGTAAATGGTCTGGAGGCCGGAAAGGACACCAAAAATCTGAGAAATGTGCTGAACCAGGAATTCCTCTTTGGAGAAAAGGGGATGCTGACCAGGTATTTCAAAAAGGTGCGCCAGGATCTATATGTCCTGCTGGACGATGGATGGGACGTAGGCTGGGATGTGCCCGGCGATGGACCGGTGAGCATTTTCGGGAGCCTGGAGCTGTTCAGGGAGAAATTCCCAGACTGCACCGGCGAGCCATGGGAGAGGCTGGCGAAGATGCGGGAGAAGGTATGCGGCCTGGGCTACCGGGGGCTTGGCCTATGGATTTGTGCCAATGGTGTGGGAGAGAAGAAGGATGCGCCCTTTTCTCAGGAGGAAATGGAGGCCTACTGGAGGGAGAGGGCCATCTGGTGCCGGAAAGCGGGAGTGGACTATTGGAAGGTGGACTGGGGATACCATTGCCAGGATATTGCTTATCGGGATTGGATGACACGGATTGTGAAGACCTATGCGCCGGATCTGAAGGTGGAGCATGCTTTCTGCAGGGGACCATTGGGCGGGGAGGGTATGGAGGAGGCGTCCTTGGGGAGGCTGTTGGCCTGCAGCGACTATTTCCGTACCTATGACCTGCTCAAGGAATTCACCTACAGCACCACCATCAGCCGCATCCAGGAGGCTTTCCGGGCGCAGGCGGATCGGCATTACGGCTGCCGGAGCATCCTGAACGGAGAGGACGCGCCTATGTTGGAAGCGGCATTGGGATGTTCCATAGGAGTGATGCGGCATCCCTGCTGGGGAGGCACGGAGATGGATGTGCTGGAGATGGGGCTTCGGTGGAATGAGGTGGAGCGGGCGCTGCGATGGCAGCGGATTGCGCCGCCCTTTGGCTTGGGAGAATCGGTGAACCTGGCTTCCGAGGAGCTTCTGGAGGACTGGACAGACTGGCTGTCCGGCCCGGAAGCGGACGGCTGGCTGAAGGATATCGGGATTCTGTCAAAGGGCGGCACCGTGCGGCAGAAGGCGCCGGCAATCCTGGCAAGGAATATGGAATTCCCTCTGGTGGAAGCGCCAAGCGGGGAGAAGGCCTTTTTAGCCTGCAGCCGCCACCCGGAGACAGGAGCGGTGAGCATTGGATTTCTCCCCAGAACCTGCGGAGACCGGAAGCTTTATACGCCGCGGATGAACGTGACCTTTTCCATGGGCGCGTTTGTAAAGCCCATGGGAATCTTTGGGGAATTCGCGGTGCTGACGGTTCTGCTGGAAGAGCCGGTGGAGGGGCGGATTTATCTGCAGGATCTGTGCAGGGAGGAAGCGGTGGGGGTGACGGAGCTTATCATGGCAGACAATGGCAGGAAACTGGTCATTGACTATGTGGCCCTGAAGGAAAGAGGCTGGCTGGACAATGACCAGGGAGATGTGTCCGCGCCGGGATTCATGCTGTGGCAGGAAATGTAGAAATCTGAGAAAATAAGGAAAAGCGCTTGCCGGAGGGCAGGCTTTTTTTCTGTCCATTCTGCCGAAATAATTTGCAAAGCGCCTCATCCTGTGCTATGCTAAACACAGAGCAGATTTTCTTTCGGTAAAAGTTCTGAATGCAGTTTCGGCTATTCTTGTAAATCGGAAAATTCCTGCTTGTATATCCAGTTAAATAGTGGGAGTTTCCCAGGAACCTCCCCAAAATGGAAGAGGGAGGTATGGCATAGGTGGCGGAGAAAGACATACTGGAGAAAATCCTGATGTCCCATGCGGATGTGTTCGCGGACTGTGTGAACGCGCTTGTCTACGGCGGGAGGCACAGGCTAAAGGCCGGGGACTTGTGCCCCGCGCCCACGGAGAGCTTCTACCGTGGCGGCAGGAGGATGCATAATCAGTTCTGCGATGTGAGCTTCTGGCTTGTGGAGGACGGCAGGATAGTCCTGCAGTACATCATCGGAAACGAGACCAGGCTGCGCAAGAGGCAGATTCTGCGCAAGGCATCCTATCAGGGCGGCATCTACAGGTCGCAGCTGGAAGGGAAGGAAGGGGTATATCCTGTGATAGGAACGGTGCTGGACTGGACGGGGAAGAGGAGCCGGATTCCCTTAAGCCTGCACGGGCTGCTGGCCCAGGGAGGCGCGTCCCGGGAGGATTTGGAGCTGGTGGATGAGATGAAGCTGACAGTCTGGCACATGCGGAACCTTTCCCCGGAGGTAAGGAGCAGGTTTGTCAGCGATTTGGGCTTTGTGGTGGATTATCTCAACGAGGGTAATTTTGAAGGCCGTAAAGGACAGCGGATTCTCCACAGGGAGGCGCTGTGCGAGATGATGGAGGCCCTTACCGGGGACACAAGGTTCACGGCTTTGATAGAAAAGCTGCAGAGCAGACAGGAGAAAGGAGAGGAGATTGTCATGTGTGAGTATATCGATATGCTGGAGGCAAGGGGAGAGGAAAGAGGAGAAGAACGTGGAATGATAAAGGGCGAGAACAGACTGGCCGCATTGCTGACAAAGCTGTACGCCCTGGGGCGGGACGAGGACGCAAGGCTGGCCCTGGACGACAGACAGATAAGGCTACGGCTGTACGAGGAACTGTGCATCGGGTGAGGAGGAAACATCGCGCCGGGATGCATGCTGCGGCAGGAAAGGAATCGCTGAGAGAATGCGGAAGGAGAGCTTCGGCCATCCGGTTATTCGGATGGCCGTCGATTGCTTAGGCAGGTTCCTCTAAGCCGTCTCCACAGCCCCCTGCCCCTCGAACTGGGAATTGTACAGCTCCGCGTAAAATCCGTTCCTTCCCATCAGCTCGTCATGGCTGCCCTGCTCCACGATGTCCCCGTCCCGCATGACCAAGATTACGTCCGCGTCCCGGATGGTGGAGAGCCTGTGGGCGATGACGAAGCTGGTGCGGCCCTTCATCAGGTTGTTCATGGCCTTCTGGATCCGGATCTCCGTCCTGGTGTCCACGGAGCTGGTGGCCTCGTCCAGGATCAATATGGGATTGTCCGCCAGGATGGCCCGGGCGATGGTGAGCAGCTGCTTCTGGCCCTGGGACACATTGGAGGCGTCCTCCCCCAGTTCCATCTGATAGCCGCCGGGGAGGGTCTGGATGAAGCGGTGGACATGGGCCGCCTTGGCTGCGGCGATGACCTCCTCGTCCGTGGCGTCCAGCCTGCCGTAGCGGATGTTCTCCATGATGGTCCCGTGGAAGAGCCAGGTGTCCTGCAGCACCATGCCGAAGTTCTCACGCAGCTCGCTGCGGTTGAACTGCCGCACATCATGTCCGTCCACCCTTATAGCGCCGCCGTCCACGTCATAGAAGCGCATCAGGAGCTTTACCATGGTGGTCTTGCCCGCGCCGGTGGGGCCTACGATGGCCACTGTCTGTCCCGGCTCCACTTCACAGCTAAAGTCGTGGATGATCGTCTTGTCGGGCCGGTAGCCGAAGCGCACATGGTCGAAGGATACCGCGCCCTGCATCCGCCCTGTGGCCACAGCCCCTTCCACGGTCACGTCCTCCTCCGGCTCCTCCAGGAACTCGAACACCCGCTCCGCCGCGGCTGCGGTGGACTGGAACATGTTGGAGACCTGGGCCACCTGTGTGATGGGCTGTGTGAAATTTTTCACATACTGGATGAAGGCCTGAATCTCGCCTACATCGATGATGCCCCGGATGGCCAGCATGCTGCCGCTGACCGCCACGGCCACGTACCCCAGGTTGCCCACGAAGGTCATGATGGGCTGCATCATGCCGGAGATGAACTGGGATTTCCAGGCGCTACGGTAGAGGATTCTGTTGGTCTCGCCGAATTCCGCCAGGGCGGCCTCCTCCCTGTTGAAGGCCTTGATGATGTTCTGGCCGCTGTAGACTTCCTCAATCTGGCCGTTTATCTTGCCCAGGTAGGTCTGCTGGTCGATGAAATATTTCTGGGAATGTTTCACCACCACGCCGATGAGCCCGCCCGACACCGGCAGGATTACCAGGGCAATCAGCGTCATCAGGGGGCTGATGGACAGCATCATGATTAGGATGCCCACAATGGTGGCCACCGAGGTGATTAGGGTGGTGATGCTCTGCCCCAGGCTTTGGCCCAAAGTGTCCACATCATTGGTGATTCGGGACAGCACCTCGCCCACGGTGCGGGACTCGAAATAAGCCATGGGCATGCGGTTGATTTTCTCCGAAATCTCCCGACGGAATCGGAAGCAGAGCTTCTGGGAGACCTCGGTCATCAAAAGCCCCTGTACGAAGGACAGTAGGGCGCTCAGGGCATAGAGCCCCAGAAGGAGCAGCAGGATCTGGCCGATGCGCTGGAAATCGATGCCGCCTGTGCCCGCGAACTTGGCCATCATGCCCTCAAACAGCTCCGTGGTGGCTTTTGCCAGCACCTTGGGGCCGATGATGTTGAAGACTGTGCTGCCTGCCGCGAAGATCATGACGGCGATCAGTGCAATTTTGTACCTGCCCATGTAGGACAGGAGCTTCCGGAAAGTCCCCTTGAAATCCTTTGCCTTTTCTCCCGGCATCATGCCGCCGTGAGGGCCATGGGGCCCGTGGGGCCGTCTGCCTGGCCTGGCGTTCTGGGCCGTATTGCCGCCAGTGCCTGGATTTTCAGCCTGGGCTGTATTGGGGCTGGGGCTAGGTTTTTCTGGCTGAGCCACATTGCTGCCAGTGCCTGGTTTTTCTGGCTGAGCCGTATTGCCGCCAGTGCCAGTGCTTTCAGCCTGTGCCGCATTGCCGCCAATGCCAGGTTTTTCTGCCTGAGTTGCATTGCCGCCAGTGCCGGAATTTTCTGCCCGGACAGCATTGCCCTCCGGCGCGCTTTTTCCGCTCCGGGCCGCGCTGTCGGCCGCAGCGCCTGTGTTCGTCCTCTTTTCATCGCTCATACTGCAGCACCTCCTTCCAGCTCCGCCTCGGACAACTGTGACCTGGCGATTTCCCGATACGCCTCGCACTCCCGCAAAAGCTCCCTGTGGGTGCCCATGCCGGCTATTTTCCCATCGTCCAGCACGATGATCCGGTCCGCGTTCAGGATCGTGCTGATGCGCTGGGCCACGATGATCACGGTGGCATCCCCTGTCTTCTCCCGCAGGGCCCTGCGCAGGGTCACGTCCGTCTTGTAGTCCAGGGCCGAGAAGCTGTCGTCGAACAGATATATTTTGGGCGACTTCGCGATAGCCCGGGCGATGGAGAGCCGCTGCTTCTGCCCGCCGGACACATTGGTGCCGCCCTGGGATATCTTGCTGTGGTACTTCTCCGTCTTGCTCTCTATGAATTCCGTGGCCTGGGCTATCCTGGCCGCCTCCTCCATGCGGCTGTCTGTGATGTCCGAAGCGCCGTCCTGCCATGTGCCGCCGAACTTCAGGTTGGAGGCGATGTCCCCGGAGAACAGCACTGCCTTCTGGGGCACATAGCCCAGGAGGCTCCGGAGCTTGTGCTGGGACAAATCCCGGATGTCCACGCCGTCTATGGTGATGCGGCCCGCCGTCACATCGTAGAACCGGGGAATCAGGTTCAGCAGCGTCGACTTGCCGCAGCCGGTGCTGCCGATGACGGCGGTGGTCTCCCCGGGCCCCGCGGTGAAGGTCAGATTCTGCAGGGCGTCCTCGTCAGCCCCCGGGTAGCGGAAGGATACGTCCTCGAAGCTGACTACGCCGCTGACATCAGAAAGCTTCCCGTCCTGCACCTGCTCTTTGTCCGTGACGCTGGGGCAGGTGCCTATGACCTCCTCTATCCTCCCCGCGGCCACCCCGGCCCTGGGCAGCATCACGGAGATCATGGTGAGCATCAGGAAGGACATGACGATCTGCATGGTATAGGTGATGAAGGCAAGCATGTCGCCCACCATCAGGTTGCCCAAGTCGATGCCCCTGGCCCCGAACCAGACGATCATGATGCTGATGCCATTCATGATCAGCATCATCATGGGCATCATGATATTCATCACCCGGTTGGTGAACAGTTGGGTCCGCATCAGGTCGCGGTTCGCCCTGTCGAACCGTTCCTCCTCGAACCGTTCCCTGCTGAAAGCGCGGATCACCGACACGCCGGTGAGGATTTCCCGGGACACCAGGTTCAGGCGGTCCACCAGGGCCTGCATCTTCTTGAACCTGGGCATGGCCACTGCCATCAGCACGCCCACCAAAGCCAGGATGAGGGCCACCGCCACCGCGATGATCCATCCCATGCCCGTCCTGGTGCCCAGTACCTTCACAATGCCGCCGATGCCGATGATGGGTGCGTACACCACCATCCGCAGCATCATCACCACCACCATCTGCACCTGCTGGATGTCATTGGTGCTGCGGGTGATCAGGGAGGCGGTGGAGAACTGCTCCATCTCCGCGTGGGAGAAGGACACCACCCTGGAGAACACCCGCTGCCGCAGATTCAGGCCCAGCCTCGCCCCGATGCGCGACGCAAGGAAACCCACCAGGATGGCCGTGACCATCACCACCACGGAATAGGCCAGCACCATGCCGCCGGTCCTGTAGAGGTAGCTTCGCTGGATTTTGCCCAGGTCCATCCCCAGGCTTTCATATTC
>CAMQOJ010000037.1 GCA_947003375.1 uncultured Lachnospiraceae bacterium | reverse complement strand
CCTGCGGCACAGCTCCCTCCTGGTGCAGAGAAATATCCCCCTGCGGCAATGGAACCTCCTGCTGGGCGCTGGCCATCGACTGGGAAGAAAGAAGCAGGCACAGCGCTAAAGCGACTGAAAGAACTCGTTGTTTCAATTTCAGAACCTCCTCGATTTTAGCTTTTTAGAACACTCCATCAAATATATCGGTATTCCCCTGGATTGTCAATACTCCAAAACGACCATCTGATGGCAGCAGAACTCCTCCACTTCAAACTCCACGGCACCGCCTTTTTCGACAAAGGGAATCTCCTCCCTCCGGGGAGCCAGATAGGCCCGTTTAACAGCCCTCGGCAGCCTGAGCCGGACCTTGACGCCATGGACGGGCACCAGGTCCTCTATGACCTCCACGCCGCTGCCCCGCTTTACCGGAACCCCATAGAGCAGATGTTGGATATACCTGCCCTCCTGCTCCATCAGGGTGGCTACTCCCTGTGCGCCCAGGGTGGTCTCCAGAGTCTTCTCCCCGCCCAGCAGCAAATCCAGGGCATGCTGTACCATCCGTTTGGAAATCAGGGCCCCATGTCTGGCGTATTCGGAGAACACCTGCCAGCCGATGTAGATGCCGTCCTTCCCCCGGGTCATGCCGGGGCCTGCGGACTCGCCGGAATCCGGCGTATGCTGATGGGAGCAGAAATGCTCCGCTGTGCGGTTGAAATAGGGGACTTCCTGGCTGCCCAATGAGGAGCCGGAGGCCAGGGAGACCATTTCCGCCTAAATTCATGTAAGTTCCCTCTTTTCTTGGTAGCACCCCGATATAGTGGGATGTAAGCTCCTTCCGCATGCCGCGCTGCCGTCAGGCATCCGCCCCTGCCATCAATAGCTGTTCCACGATTTCTGCATACCCCGCCTCCGAGGCATAGAACAGGGCGCTGTGCTGGCGGTTGTCCACGCTGTTCACATCGGCTCCGGCCTCGATGAGCATGGCGGTGAAATCGTTCCTGCCGCTCCTGGCGGCGAATATCAGGGGAGTCCGGCCGTCGGAAGCCTTCCGGTTGAGGTCCGCGCCTGCGGCCAGCAGGGCCTTCCCCAGGAAAAGCTCGCCCTTCTCCGCGGCGATATGCAGGGGCACGATGCCGTCCGCATCGCCGCAGTCGGGCCGGGCGCCGTTGTCCAGCAGCAACTGTACGATCACCAGATTGGACCTGCGGGCTGCCAGTATCAGGGGAGATTCCCCCTCATCGTTGAGCCGGTTGGCGCTGTCAGGGTCCTTCTCCAACAGGATCTTCACCACCTCGCACTGCTCGCTCCAGCAGGCGTGATGGAGGGTGGTGTTGCCGTAGGCATCGGCATGGGCCTCGCCTGCCTGGGACAGGGCCGCCACCAGATCCTTCAGCCCGGCGGAGGTGGCGTAATCGATGGCCATGCGGCCGCCGTTGTCCTTGATGGCGCAGTCCAGCTCCGGGTTCTTCAGCAGCTTCAGGGCGGCATCGGTCCTGCTGTTCTGGGCCAGCAGCATCAGGGGGGTCACGCCGTCGTTGTCCGTGCAGTTCACATCCGCCCCTGCTTCGCACAACAGTGAAATAATCTGGAAATTGCCGGACTGGGCCGCGAAATGCAGGGGCATCCGGTTCTTCTGATTGCCCAGGCTCGCGTCGGCCCCATTGTCCAGCAGAAGCTTCACCAGGTCCCTGGCGCTTTTCATGCAGGCGTAGATCAGGGGGGTATTGCCGGACTCGTCCCGCTTGTTCACATCTACGCCGCCCCGTTTCAGGAAAGTCTGCACCACGGCTTTCTGGTTGTTCTTGCAGGCCTGCAGCAGCATATTGTCTAATTGCATGGTTTTTCTCCTTTTTATCCTTCAAAACAGTATAATCTTATCCTACCACTGGGATACGAAAAAGTCAAAGGCGGCGTGCGGATTTGGGGGTTGCGGATTGCCCCGTTTGGTGTATACTTGGTATAAATGGCAAAATCACTGCAATTTTCTATAGAAAGAATACGGCGCAGGGGGAGGGCATAAGGGGCCCTGGGATTCCCTCGCCGGACGAAGGAGGGTTCTAGTATGGACATAGGCGGACTGACGGATATGCTGGTGGAATCCAGCCAGCAGTACCCCCAGGCGAAGTGCAATCCCTGGTGGGAGGGGAACCACGAGGAGGCTATCTACAGGTATAACATCTTCTCCCGGGAGACACTGCAGGATGTGAGGGACTGTGTGGCAGGCTGCGGGAAGGAGGAACTGTTTTCTCCGGTGGGCTGCAAGGGGCTTACCCTGTTCCATCTGCTGGTCTGGCACAATTTCTACGACACGGTGGAGGAACTGCTCCGCAGCGGGAAAGTGAGTGGTGAGGAGGTGGACGTGCGGGACTCCATGGGCAACGGCCTGACTCCGTTTCTGCTGGCCTGTGCCTGCGGGAATGCGGCCATGGTCAGGCTCCTGCTGGACTATGGGGCGGACGGGACGGCCTGTGACAGCAGGGGCATGAACGGATACCATTTCCTGGCGTATCCCAGGATCGAAGAGCTGTCGTTCGCTTCCAGCTCTCTGGAACGGAGCGGGATGCAGAGGAGGGAGATTGCATGTATGCTGCCCTGCGACATCAATAAAAAGGACCGGGACGGGATGACGCCCCTGGTGCGCCTGCTGGCCATGGAATACAGTTCCGACATTACATGGTCCCTGGCGGATATCTATGTGGAAAAGGGCGCTGCCACCGACTATGTGGACGAGGAGGGCAATACGCTTCTGATGATGGCCATGAAGCACGGGCATAAGACGGCGGCTCTGCGGCTGATAGAGAGATGCCCCGAGCTGCTGGACAGGGCGGACGGGAATGGCCGTACACCTGTGGAGCATGCCGTCTATTTTGAGAACATGGGCATGTACATCGTCCTCACAGACCACGGGGCGGCGCTGCCGGGCGGTGAAAAGATGGAATTGTTTCCGCTGAGCCAGATTGCCAGCAATGCCTTTGCGAAAGTGGGCCAGAATGACAAAGACGGCCTGGGCCTTGCCCTCTATCTGACGAAAAAGCTGGTGCAGCAGGCGGATCCGGACGATGACGATGAGATAGGCGAAGTGACGGATGTGCTCCACAATGCCCTGATCTCCGACAATGACGCCACCGTCCTGGATATCTTCCAGGATGCGGGCTATGACTTTACCATGCTGCTCCACTATCATGGCTCGAGGATCTGCCTGCGGGACGAATGCCTCCACCCGGCCTATGGGATCGGAGCCGTAAGGAAGCTGGTGGAGCTGGGCGTGGACATGGACAAAGCGGTGGTGAGAGGGCAGACGCCGGCCAGCATCATAGCATCCCAGGATTGCCGCAGCGGCTCCTGGGAGGATCCGTGGTTCGAGGAGGCGGCCAGGCTGCTCTCCAGGGAGTCCATGGAGCAGTTGGACGATCGTGGGGAGGCCGCCGTCCATCTGGCCGCAAGGCGAGGGCATCTGGACATGCTGAGAGTGATGGCGGAGAAGGGCGTGGACATGAACCTGGCGGAAGACGTTCCCGCCCGGGCAGGGATGACGCCCCTGCATGAGGCCTGCGCTGCCGGTTACGGCGATGTCGTCAAGCTGCTCATGGCAGCCGGAGGGGATGACACGGCGAAAGACCTGGAGGGTGAGACGCCGGCCCATTTCGCGCTGCAGGAGAGGCGGTTCGGCAAAGGCCCGGACACGGAGCAGAGGGCCTGTGTCCTGAGAGCGCTGGAGCATCTGGACATCCCCAGGAACGACGGACAGACGCCCCTGATGCTGCTGAAGGATGGGGGAGTGCTCCTGTCCATATTGCTGGACAGAGGGGTGGACGTGAACCACAGGGACAACCAGGGCAGGACGGCCATGATGCTCCATCCCCACAAGGATATGATAAAGGAACTGCTCAAGGCGGGCGCGGACATGAATCTGGCGGATAATGAGGGAAACACGGTACTGCACTATGCTTTGAAGGAGTGCAGTGAGGGCACGGCCCGGTATCTGATCAAAAAGGGAATCGACTACAGCCGCGCCAACAACGATGGCGAGACCCCTGCGGACATCGCTGTGGAAAATGGCTTCGAGACCGTGCTGGAGCTGATGGTATAGACGGAATAGGCGGATGTTGGACGCTGCTTTCTCCCTGCTGCCCATAGAGGCCGCGCCGGGCACGGTGCGCAGCCCTGAGGAGAACCCGCCGCTGTCCAGGGGGCAGTTCCTGCGGATGGTGAGGCGGCATGGAGCGGCGCGCATCCTCTTCGGCACGGACAGCCCCTGGAGCGGGCAGCGGGAGATGGTGGCGGCTGTCAGGGACAGCGGGCTTGCTATGGAAGAGCAGGAGGCTATCTTGGGAGGGAATGCCGGGGAGCTGCTGGTGCAGCGGGGAAACCGGGCTACAGCATGCCCTCTTTGAGCACGTCATGGTCCCGCAGCACCTTCTCCACCACAGTCCCCTTGACGAAATGGAGCAGTGGCTTCTTCAGCGCGTTCAGCGGGCCGGGCAGTTCGATCTCCAGAGGGGACTTGCCGTCCATGAGCTTCACGCTGCTGTCCAAAAGCTCCCGGATGTCGTAGACGCTGCCCCAGACCTCGGGCACGCCCCTGTCCACATGGAGCAGACCGTACACGGCCTCCATGGCGGTGCGCACGGAGTATTCGGTGGTGAAGACAGTGTCCCTGGGGGTCTCCGCGAACTGTCCCAGGAAGGCGAAGTTGACACATCCGTCAGGAATCACGTCCGGGCGGTCCCCCTTTGTCCTGGGCATGAAGAAGGCGGTGATATAGGGCATCATGGTGGGCACGCAGACGGCGCTGTGCTCCGCAAGCTCTGAGATGTCATCCACGGGCACGCCCAGGTGGTAGAGCCATTCCTCCGTGATCTCCCTGCCGGTGCACTCCCGCATGGGCTTCTTCACGAAGTCACCGGGCACGTCCGTGAACAGGCCGTAGACCCAGACGCAGACCTTCTCCTTGTCCTGTTCTTTGAACTGCCCCTGGCGATTGATGGTCCAGCTTAAGAGCCAGGAGGAGTCCTTGCAGCTGACGATGCCGCCGGTGACTACCCTGCCGCTTCTGGGGTCGCGCTTGCAGATGTCGGTGATGTAGGGCAGTATCCTGTCGTCCAGGGTGGTGACGGTGGCGGACTCCCAGTTGGTCTTGCCCACGTCGGAGCAGAATTTCTCCGGACGGCCGAAGGATGGATCCTGCCTGGCGATGTTGCGCCACAGGCTCCAGCAGCCGCTGGTGCGCACTTCCGCGTCCCCGTTGGGGGCATGGTCCTGGTCGCCGTAGATGGTGCCCTCGGTGCAGCTTCCGTTGGTGACGAAGACCAGGTCGTCTTCTGTCAGCATGATGCCCTGCTCCACGCCTCCTGCCTTGCATTCGATAGCCTTCGCCACCTTTTTCCCGTCCTTTTTCTCGAATATCACATTCGTGACCTCAGTGCCGAACCGGAAGTCCACGCCTGCGTCCTCCAGGTACTTCTGCATGGGGAGGATCAGGGATTCGTACTGGTTGTACTTGGTGAACTTCAGGGCGCTGAAGTCCGGCAGGCCCGCGATATGGTGGATGAAGCGCTGGAAATACAGCTTCATCTCCAGGGCGCTGTGCCAGTTCTCGAAGGCGAACATGGTCCTCCAGTACAGCCAGAAGGTGGAGTCGAAGACTTCTTTATCGAATACGTCCTCGATGGTCTTGTCGTACAGGTCCTCGTCCTTGGTCATGAAGAGCTTCATGATCTCCATAGCGCCCTTCTGGCTTAAGTTGAACTTTCCGTCCGTGTGGGCGTCCTTTCCGCGGTTCACGGTGGCCCGGCAGAGGGAGTAGTTGGGGTCTTCCTTGTTCAGCCAGTAGAATTCGTCCAGCACGGACGCGCCCGGGGTCTCCAGGGAGGGGATGCTGCGGAACAGGTCCCAGAGGCACTCGAAATGGTTCTCCATCTCCCTGCCGCCCCGCATGATATACCCCCTGGCAGGGTCGAAGATGCCGTCGCAGGCGCCGCCCGCGATGTCCATGGCCTCCAGGATGTGGATATGGTCCCCGGGCATCTGGCCGTCCCTTACCAGGAAGCAGGCCGCCGCCAGGGAGGCCAGGCCACTGCCTACGACGTAGGCGTTCTTCCCCTCCACGCCCTCGGGCTTCCTGGGCCTTGCGAAGGCTTCGTAGTTGCCGTTTGTGTAGTAGATGCCCTTGCTGTTCTTTTCGTGCCTGCCCAGCTCCGTGTTGCGGTAATCTTTCAGGCCTGCGCCCGGGGCTGTCTTCTTTTGGGCTGCCCTTTGTCCTGTCTTATGCTTTTTTGCCGCGATGGCAGCGACGCCTGCGCCTGCCGCGATTGCTGCTGTGATTGCGAGTTTTTTGTTCTTTGCCATTGTGTGATACCATCCTTTCTGATATTGCTCTGTGTGCTGTTCCTTATGATGGTATCTTAATGCATTTTTATGTGCTTTCCAATTTACAAAACGGCCCGGATGATAAAAAACTTATCACTCGGGCTGTTTTGATAAAATGTGGAAAAAACGGGTCTCTTGTTCTGGCTGCCGTCCACGCCGACGATGCACAGGACAAGGCCGAGCCTGGGCCGGAACAGATAGACAGCGCCATCACCGGCCCCTCCGGCTGCGGGAAATCCACTCTCCTGAAGCTGCTGCTGGGCTGGCTGCCGGAATATAGCGGGGCCATCCGTTTCGATGGCAAAGATGCCAGGTATTTCACGCCGGAACAGCTTCAGCTTCCCAATGGGTACACAAATCCAAAAAGGGAGTTGCCTCAAAGCCTGGAAGATTTGAAATTACTTACAGAATTATCGATGCTGCCGTGCATCAGGACACAGACCCGGCGGGTGATTTCCTGATAGTCCGCTTTCATCCCCGCCGCGATCCAGTCCAGCATGACGCCTACGAAGCCGTATTTGTAGAATTCCGCGATGAAGGCCCTGTCTTCCTCCGCCAGGGCTGTGCCTGCGGATTTCTCCTCCACCACATCGGCGATTAGGCTGTAGGTGAGCTTGTACAGATAGCTCTCGATTTTGTCCCTGCTGACGGCGCGGTAGACGTTCAGGATGAAGGGCTTGTTCTCCAGCACCGCCTCGAAAATCTGCCCCAGTCCCTCCTGCCAGGTCTCATAGGTCTTCTTGCCCTGCAGGGCCCGCCTGCCGTCCTCCACGCAGACCCACTCCACCAGGTCGTAGATATCCCTGAAATGATAGTAGAAGGACATGCGGCTGATGCCGCAGTCGGCGGTGAGGTCGTTGATGGTGATTTTGTCCAGGGGCTTGTGGAGCAGGAGCTTCTTCAGGGACGACTCCAGCGCCAGCTTGGTATTGGGCATGGTTCACATTCCTTTCTATCCATAGGCTTCTGTCTGTTTCCATATCCGGCGCAAAGGGCGGCAGCGCTGTAACTTCGGCGGCTGCTTGGCGCGGGACAGGAATCAGCCCCGGTTCTCCTGGGCCACCAACTGATCTGCGCCGTACATCTTCCGCAGCCTGGGCTTCTCGATCTTGCCCGTGGCGTTCCTGGGGATTTCATTGAAGATAATCTCCTTGGGGCGCTTATACCTGGGCAGCGCTCTGCAGAATTCGTCTATCTCCGCCTCAGTGCAGTCCATCCCATCCTTGATCTCGATGATGGCCGCGGTCTTCTCACCCAGGCGTCTGTCGGGCAGGCCGATGACGGCAACGTCCTTTATCTTGTCGCAGGTGCGGAGGAAATCCTCTATCTGTACGGGGTAGATGTTCTCGCCGCCGCTGACGATTACGTCCTTCTTGCGGTCCACCAGGAAATAGAAGCCCTCCCCATCCTGCATGGCCATGTCCCCGGTGCACAGCCACCCGTCCTTCAAAGCCTCGGCGGTGGCCTTCTCGTCCCGGTAGTAGCAGGTCATGAGGCCGGGGCCCCTGACGCAGAGCTCGCCCACATCGCCCTTTGCCACCTCTTTGCCGTCCTCGTCCACGATTTTGCACTCCCAGCGGTATCCCGGCACGCCGATGGCGCCTACCTTGTGGATGTTCTCCATGCCAAGATGGACGCAGCCCGGGCCTGTGGACTCGGAGAGGCCATAGTTGGTGTCGTAGGCGTGGTCTGGGAAGTATCCCTTCCAGCGCTTGATCAGGGAGGGCGGCACGGGCTGGGCCCCGATGTGCATCAGCCTCCACTGGGACAGCTCATAGTCCTCCAGATGCAATTGCCCCACGTCCAGGGCGTCCAGGATGTCCTGGGCCCAGGGCACTAAGAGCCATACGATGGTGCAGCGCTCCCTGGAGACGGTGGACAGGATGGTCTCGGGCCTGGTGCCCTTTAACAGCACCGCCTTGCTGCCCGCCACCAGGCTGCCCATCCAGTGGAATTTGGCGCCGGTGTGGTACAGGGGCGGGATGCACAGGAAGGTGTCCCCTCTGCCTGTGGCGTGGTGCTTCTGCTCCATCTCCGCGGCCTGTGTGAGGCTCTGGTGCTTATGTAGGATGGCTTTGGGGAAGCCCGTGGTTCCCGAGGAGAAATAAATCGCGCCGAAATCATCGTCCGTAATCGGGACGTCCGGGGTCTGGCTGGAGCAGTCCGCCACCAGCTCATGATAGCTCTCCGCAAAGGTGGGGCAGTTGTCCCCCACGTAGATCAGCAGCCGGCCCTTGGAGAGGCGGTCCGCGTTGGCCTCGATGCGCCCGATGAAGGCGGGGCCGAAGACGATCATGTCTACCTGGGCCAGCTCCGCGCAGTACAGGATCTCCTCCGCGTCATAGCGGAAGTTGAAGGGCACGGCGATGGCGCCGCTCTTGAGCACGCCGAAATAGATGGGGAGCCATTCCAGGCAGTTGTACATCAGGATGGCCACCTTGTCCCCCTTCTTGATGCCCCGGCCCAGGAGCATGTTGGCGAAGCGGTTGGCCTTTTCGTTGAACACGCTCCAGGTGATCTCCCTGCGGTAGGGCTCGAAGCGGTCGGGCTGTATCAGGTCGTACTCCTTCCAGGTGGTCCTGCGGGTGTCCTTCTCCTCCGGGTTCAGCTCCACCAATGCGATTTCCCCCGGGTATTCTCTCGCGTTCCTTTCCAGGAATTCCATGACTGGCATATCTTTTCTCCTCCTGTTCGGGACAAGGGAAAGCCTGGGCCTGCCCATTGTCTGTTGAAGTGGCTTTCTGCACGTTCTCGGTTTAAAGCAGTAAAGCGTATATGATATTTACGGTATCATACCTGCCTGGAAAAGTCAATGAGGGAAACGGATCTCCTTACACTTTTCTGCCCACCAGACAGATCCAGTGGGGCAATGCCATGGGCGGATTCTCCCTCCAGTCGTACATCCTGTCCACCTCTTCTCTGCTGGCGCGGAGGCCATTGATGATATCCTCCGTCTTCAGCCAGAAGGGCCGTTCGTAGTCCTTTTCATCGAACATCTCCTCAAAATGTTCAAGGCGCATGCCGGAATGCATCATGGCGTTCATGATATCCTGCAATCTCCAGTGGAAATTCACTGTGGTCTCGTCCTCAAAGGGCCCGGTGGCGTCATATGGCTTTATGATTTTCAGCTCCTCGTCAAAGGGGCGCAGATAAGGGTGGATTTCATAGACGATATTCAGTCCGCCTTTTTTCAATATCCGGTTCATGTTGGCATACATGGACGGCAGGTCATTGAGCCATACGTGCACGCCGTTTGAGGTGTATACCAGGTCGTACCCGCCGTCCGGGATGCCTTCCAGCTTCATGGTGTCCGCGCATACGAATTCGATGGCATCGCCAAGCCCTTCCCGGACCGCCACCTGCCTTGCGTGGGCCAGTTGGTTTTCGGAGATGTCGCAGGAGGTGACTGCCGCGCCGGACAGGGCAAAAGCGAATACGGCCAGGTTATCTCCGCTGGATGGCACACAGACCCGTTTCCCCCTCAGGTCGGGAAGGTAGCTTTGGATCAGTTCCCAGGTCTTCTTATGAAAGGCTTTTGAGGGATTGTCAAAAATGGGACGGAGGATTTTTGACGAATGGTTGAAAGCGGACCATTTTTCCGAATAGCTGTTCCAGTCTTTTTTGTTCTTTTCCACCACTTCTTTCGATGTAAGCATAGTGACCTCCAATTGTTGATGCCGATATGGCCTGGCTCTGTATATAAGGATATCATCAAGTGTGTGCTGGTTCAAGTCCCAAGAATGGTTATAAGCTGAGATTGCCCTTAACAGCCGTCAGGCCCTGAAGAGAGACCGGCCCCTGTGGGGCTGATTCCGGAACAGGGCCTGACGGCTGGATTTCTGTATGACAGAGCCGGGGATTTTGGCATGGCTTCTATGATGGCACTCAAGAAGACAAAGGGGTCACCGGATATACAGCCGCGTCTTGATGACATCATAGCTGTGCCGCCCGGAAAGGGAGACCTCTATCAGCACATCCACCTCCCCGGCAGGAATCCCGCCGGAAAGAGGATCCCCGGCGGAGAGGGCCAGCTCCACCACGGAGGGCGTCTGCCGTGTATTGTGCAGCGGCAGGCTAAGGGCCCTGCCCGGACGCACTGTCAGGAAGTCGGGGGCGTATATACGGATGTTCATCCACTGCTGGCAACTGAACGCGGTGGCCTCCACCGTGAGCCTCAGCACCAGCTCATCCCCGCTTCGCAGGAACACCCCCTGGGGGTGCTCTAAGTAGAGCCGGAACATGTGATGGTCCTTGCGGATCGTCATGGGGGAGAAGCTTTCATGGAACATCGGGTTTCTGTCCTGTGAGAACCCGACCCCGCCTATGCCGGGCACGAAATTTGCAGCCCGGGCGGTGCAGAACAGGTTCCCTTGTGAGAAAACCCGGTATCCACCCTCGGGCAGGAGCTCGCACATATCCCGGTACAGGAACCTGGGGATGGCCTGGGCAATCCTGTCGGTAAGCTCCGTCACCGTGCCGGGGATTCCGTTCAGCAGATGGGCTTTGGTCTTCTCGATGCAGAGGGTGTTGATTTTGTCATTGATGGGGCGCAGCCATTCTTCCGGCAGCCTCGCATTGCCCTGGATGATGCCCAGGATGGCCCCCAGGGTGCCCGCGGTACAGTCCGTGTCCTCGCCGCAGCCTACGGCGATGCACAGGCTCTTTCCGAAGTCGTTCTCCCCGTACAGCCAGCCGATCATCATCAGGCCGATGTTGTTGGGGGCGTCATTGCCCGCGGGGGAGGTGGGGAAGCCCTCTGTATTGCCGTCCGTGCTGCCCTGGATGCCGAAGGTGCCGGGGACTTCCTGCATCATGCGCTTCCTGGCCTCCTGCCAGGTCAGGCCCTGGCGGAAGCACTCCTGGGCCAGCTTTACGGCTATGGCCACGAGACACTCCTCCGGGATGTAGGAAAGGCCGATTTCCACCAAAGTGTCCCGATCGGACTCCACGAAGGCGGCGCTCTCAAGGGCGGCGCAGAACAGTTCCCCGTAGAGGCCGTCCTCGCTGTGGTCGATGACGCCGTCCCGATAGGCATATTTCACGGCCAGGTCAGGATTGCCCGGGCACAGGCAGGCCCATATTTCGCTGCGGATGAAGCACCCGCAGCTATTGTGGTAGGTGTTCTCCACATGGCCGCTCAAGGGGGGGACCAGGCCGCCGGTCATGTTCCCCTTCCCTCTGCCGTATTCGTTCCAGTGGGGCGTGATGAAGGTGAGCCAGTATTCCCCCAGTATTTCCGGGGTGAGCTGCTGGCCGTACTTCTCTGCGGCGGCCAGCCATACCAGCTGGAGGTCCAGGTCGTCGTTGGGAGGCGGATTGCCGTCCATGTCCTTCTGTAGGTAGGACTGCACGTCGAAGACGCCCCTGCGCCCCTCCAGGGGAGCGCCCAGGACTCCGCCGATGTTTTTTCCGTTCCAGCATCCCATGATTTTGTCGTAGAGCACTTTGGAGTTCAGTTCCATAAAAATCTCCTTTCATCCGATTGGGTTTTTGGTTATAATGGTGATATCAGCATAAAACAAAATCAATGCTGTTGACAATATAGCTGTATGACTGTTTTGTATTGAATTTTTGGATGTAGGCATTCTGCCGGACCTGCGTTGGTTGTCCATGCCCTGGAACGGCACTGGAGGCGCATGGCCGAGAGGATGAGGGGAGAAGAAACGGATGGAAAATCAGGAGAACTGCCGGGCGGATATGCTGCATTATCACATGGCGGAATGGGCCGGGGAGGATTCGGTCTGGGCCAGCAGGGACTTCCTGCGAAAGGGCAGGAAAAGCCCGGCCAGCCTCTGGGCCCAGGAGGGGGAGCGGAAACCGTCGGAGATTCTGGTGGACTCCTACGAGCCGGAACGTCTGCATACCCATGTGGATTTCCTGGAGCTGTTCTATGTCCACAGCGGCAGAGGGGTGGCCTATCTGGAGGGCACCAATTACATTTTGCAGAAGGGGGACATTTTCTGTGTCCGCCCGGGCCAGGTGCACGCCAATTTCCCGCTGGAGGATCTGATGATCTACAATTGCATCCTGTCCTGCGCGTACCTGCGGGGGAAAGGCGGCCTGCCCACGGAGGAGCTGATGCCATTCCTCCACCTGACGGGAAGGACGCTGCTGGAAGTGGAGAGCATCTATGACGATCTGCTTCTGGAACGGGAGCGGCAGGAGAGCTGCTACCGATATATGATGGAGGGCAGCGCGGACAGGCTCTGCGTCAGCCTCCTGCGGTTCCAGGACGGCCATCAGGCCCAGGCCCAGCATCATCGGGCCATCACGCCGCTGCTGGAGTACCTGTCGGAGCATTTCACCACTGTCACCCTGGATGAGCTGGCCCGGGTCAGTTCCTACAATGCAAGCTACCTAAGCAGGCTGTTTCGGGAGACGTTCGACATTTCCTTTACGGACTATGTGAACATCCTCCGGGTCAACAGGGCCATGAAGCTGCTCCGGGAGACGGAGTTGACCGTGGAGGAGGTGGGGCTGGAGGCAGGGTTCCACAGCCGGAAGCATTTTTATGACATGTTCCGGCGGCATACGGGAATGACGCCCGGGGCGTTTCGGGGGGAGGGGTAGGCTCACACCAGCTTCAGGAACTCGACCACCACCCTGGTCATATACCGATTCCGCTTATAATAGAAATTCACGTTCCGCACGGCGTCCGGATAGGGCAGCTTATAGTAAATCAGGCGGTGGTCGTCCGGCATGTGGCGGATCAGGATGTCGCCGTTGAAGGAAATGCCCATTCCGTAGCGGGACAGGTTGTAGGCCGTGATCTGCTGCTCCGGCTCCAGCTTGATCCGGGGCGTGAAATGGCCGCAGTCGCGGCAGAGCTTTTCCGCCCGGGACCTGGTGTCGTTGCCGCTTTTGAGCAGCAGGAAAGCGTCCTCCCGGAAAGACTCCAGAGGCACGGGAGGGACGGAGGCCTCCAGATGGCGGCCGTTTTTGACGTCGGAGAGGGAGAGGGCATAGCCCTTCAGCCTTTCGTTGGAGGGAAAATGGCTGGGCACTGCCAGAAGCAGATGCTCCTCACAAAAAAACGTTTTTTCGTATATAGACGCATCCACGGACTGATTGTCGATCAGGAGGTCCAGGAATCCGGCGAAGAGCCGCTCCTCCAGTTCGGCGGTGGTGGCCTCCACCAGGTTCACATGAATCAGGGGATACTGCTCGGTGAACCGGGAGAGCAGGGGAGGCAGCACATAGGAGGCGAAGAGGTTGGTGCCCCCGATGGCGATGGCGCCGCTTTTCAGGCCCCGGATGTCATCCACGTAATTGCAGAAGCGTTTCTCCACGTCCATGATGTTCTCCACGGAGCGGATGTACTCCTCCCCCAGCTCGGTGAGCCGGATGGGATTGGTGCTGCGGTCGAAGACGGGAAAGCCGATTTGGGTCTCCGCTTTTTTTACGGCGGCGCTTAGGGAGGGCTGGCTGATGAACAGGTTTTTGGCGGCTTTCGAGAAGCTCATTTCTCTGTAGACCTCATAGACGTAGTGCATTCCCTGGAACATAATGGTTCTCCTTTATTCCCGCGAGCAATGAGTCAAGCGGCCGTGCTTGCACGGCCAGTTGGCGAATGCCGCGAGGGTCAAATACCGAAGTGCCCGAAGGACACTTTCTGCTATTATGTATATCTGCATAAATATTTAAAAATATTGTAGTCCGGATCTATAGTAAAGTCAAGATGTAGAAATCAGGCTGATATCCGGAAAGAGAAGCACAGCTGGCCAGGGTGATAGGCCCTATCATGTGACGGAGGCGGGGATTCCGGGGAAGGACACCATCGTTCAGGAAGGCATGCGTCTTTCTCTGTCCGGAAGAGAGGGGAAATCTTTGCAGGATGCTGAATCTATTGTGGCAAAAAGGAAATCATGGTATACTTACATCCATAGGCAGGGAAAGCGGGAGAGGGCTCTGAAAATTATCGTGGGGCATGTGCAAGACGACAAGCCGATTTCTTCCATCCGGTCATTCGTATACGACATGTTAGGCCCCACACCGGATCGGGGCAATCTGCTCTATCGCTATGAACATTCGCTCAGAGCGGCGAAAACGCGGCCGTCGTTGCAGAAGCAGAAGGCCTTCCAAAAGACGACCTGATTATAGCCTGTCTTCTGTATGATGTGGGATATAGAGAATGCCAGGATGACTTTAGGAGGCATCCGTTTTTCAGCGCAGACATTTCTAAAAGCTATCTGGAAAAGATAGAATATCCTCCGGGGCCTTAGAAGAGAATCGTTCTTCTGCAGGATATTTTGGCGCAGGCCAACAAATGATATGAAGCTATTGACTTTTGGCCGGTTGGGACATAAACTGAACAAAAAGGCGTTTGGATGTGGAGGTGATTTCAATGGGAACTTATTTGAATCCGGGAAATGAAGGATTCCAGAAAATCCTGCAGTCGGAATATTTGGATAAGACCGGTTTGATTGCATTGGTCAATCAGACCATAGGGACAATGGGGATGCTGACCTGTATCAGCAGGCCGAGGCGCTTTGGCAAGTCCTACGCGGCGAAAATGCTGTGCGCATACTACGACTGCTCCTGTGATTCCCGTGCGCTGTTTGACGACAAGGAGATAGCGGGGACGCAGGGGTATCTGACGCATCTGAACCAGTACCATGTGCTTAATCTGGACATCACCGGCTTCATCTCCGGTGCGGAGAGGATGAACATGCCGCTCTCAAATGTGCCGAATATGATCGCCGATGCGGTCTACAGGGAACTGACGGAAGAGTATCCGGAGCTGGAAGGGAAAAGCCTCGAGGACGCCATGATTGGCTGCGTGGAAAGATCGGGGAAAGAGTTCGTGTTCGTCATTGACGAGTGGGACGCGCTGATCCGGGAGGCGAAGGGGGATGCGGCAGTACAGAGGAAGTACCTGAACCTCCTCAGGGGCTGGTTCAAGAACAATAATTTCACGCCCAGGGTCGTGGCGGCGGCTTACATGACAGGTATCCTGCCCATCAAGAAGGACGGCTCCCAGTCGGCCATCTCGGATTTCAGGGAGGTGACCACCCTGAATCCCGGCAGGTTCGTGGAATTCACAGGCTTTACGGAAAGGGATGTCCGGTCATTGTGCGGGAAATACGGGATGGATTTCCGGGAACTGCGGCAGTGGTATGACGGATATGACTTCCCCGGATACGGAGCCATTTATAATCCCTATTCCGTGATGTGCGCCATGCAGGAGCAGAAGTGCCGCTCCTACTGGCAGAAGACATCCGCGGCGGAATCCCTGATGACCTATATCAACATGGACTTCGAGGGGCTGCAGGAGACCATTTCCCGGCTGATTTCCGGGGAGGAGGTAGAGGTTGACACGGACCTTTTCGAGAATGATTTCGAATCCTTCAAGAGCCGTGACGATGTGCTGACGCTGCTGATCCATTTGGGCTATCTGACCTGGCAGGAGGACGATGGGACGGCGCGCATCCCAAATGAAGAGGTGAGGATTGAGTTCCGCAAGATTTTAAAGGGGACGAACGTGAACCGGAAATGGATGGAGCTGCTCGGCCGCTCCGAAAAGCTTCTGGAGGACACCATAGCGGAAGACGCGGAGGCTGTCGCAAAGGCCGTGGAGGAGATACGGGATTCCCAGTACGCGCCGACCTACTATAATGACGA
>CAMQOJ010000036.1 GCA_947003375.1 uncultured Lachnospiraceae bacterium | reverse complement strand
ACAGATCCACAATAAGCTGATGGAAGCGTTCAATATCTAGGGGAGGAAGGAAAGATGGCAATTATAAAGACAAAGAAAAACGGCCGTTCCCTCTTCCCGGAGCACGGCCCGAAGGCGGAGAACGGAAAAGAGATACTGCTGTCCGTAAAGGACATCGACATCACGTTCGGCAGCGGCGACACAGCCGTCCGCGCCGTCACGGACGCGTCCTTCGACATTTACAAGGGCGAAACATTTTCACTGGTCGGCGAGTCGGGATCCGGCAAGACCACCATCGGGCGGGCGGTCATCCGCGTGAACCCGCTGGCGGCCGGGGAAATCCAGTACAAGGGCGTGCGCATCTCCGGGAAGATTCCGCACGCGCTGGACAGGGAGGTCATCCGCAACGTGCAGATGGTGTTCCAGGATCCGGCGGCATCGCTGAACGAGCGCGCCACGGTGGACTACATCATCTCCGAGGGACTTTACAACTTCGGCCTCTTTGAGAACGAGGCCGACCGGGTGCAGAAGGTGGAGCGCATGATTCATGACGTGGGGCTCCTGCCCGAGCACCTGACCAGATACCCCCATGAGTTCTCCGGCGGGCAGAGGCAGCGTATCGGCATCGCCCGGGCCATGGTCATGGAGCCGGAGCTGGTGGTGGCAGACGAGCCCATATCGGCGCTGGACGTGTCCATCCGGGCCCAGGTGCTGAACCTGATGAAGAAGTTCCAGAAGGAGAAGGGCGTCACCTACCTGTTCATCGCCCACGACCTCTCCGTAGTGCGCTTCATCTCCGACCGCATCGGCGTCATCTACAAGGGGCGCATCGTGGAGGTGGCGGAGGCGGAGGAGCTGTTCAACTTCCCGCTGCATCCCTACACCCATTCCCTGATCTCCGCGATTCCGATTCCGGATCCGCAGCTGGAGAAGAACAAGGTGCAGTATATCTACGATCCCGCTATCCACGACTACAGCACGGATAAGCCGGAGTTCGTGGACATCGGCCATGACCACTGGATTTATGGCAATAAGGCTGAAATTGAGAAGTATAAGGCGCTGCGGGAGAAGGGCGAGCCGGTGAAGGCTGTCAACATCATCTCGCCGGAGGAGACGGAAAAGTTCGCCAAGGCGCGCAAGACCACTGAGGAGGCGCAGGCGAAGAAGGTGGCAAAGGATCTGGAGGAGTTCCTGCAGGCCCCGCCCCGTGATACGGGAAGCATCTGGTACACGCTGGTGTCCTTCTTCCTGCCGATCCTGGGCCTGATTGGAGGAGCGGTATTCAAGCATTTCCATTACAAGAGAAATGCCAAGTCGTGCTTTAAGGGGGCAATCCGGGGCTTTATCGTCCTGGGAGTCATCCTGGTTCTGTTCCTGCTGCTGTTGATTTTGGCGGTGATATAGACCTGTATTCACTGAAGTCTGTCAGGTTGTTGGATTTATGAACGGAAAGCATCATGAACCGGCGGCAGATTTGACCGTATGTGCGTGTAGGAGAGATTTCAATATCCCCAAGAGAGGCCTGGCGCTTCCCTTGGGGATAAAAATTTTCCACCTGTGCGGTTGGATGCTCATTCGAGCATCCAACCCACTCCCACATTCGCAAAACTCGCGCTTGCGCGCTTCTGCGTCTGCATTCGCAGCCGCATTTTGCTCATTTGGAAGTGGGTTGCTAATCCAATAACTTGTCTGCATTGCAATAGCTTGCATGCAGACAAGCCATTGGATTGCAACCGCACAGGTGGAAAATTTTCATCATCGGAAGGTAGCGGATAAAAGGGTTTGCGTCACAGAATCATCTGTGAAAAATCGATTTCCAGATCCTCATAGATTCCCGCTTTCACCTTTTCCTTCAGGGTGAAGTCCGTCATTTCGTCATGCTCAAAGTCATAGACCATAATCAGGTCCCGCTCATAATCAACGATCCAGTATTCCCGGACACCCGCAGCACTGTATTTGAACAGCTTCTTATTGTAGTCCATGGGGCGGCTTGTGGGGGAGACGACTTCGATGATCCAATCCGGCGCCCCTTTGCAGCCTTCCTCAGTGAGCTTCTCCTTATCGCATATGACAGAGATGTCAGGTTCTACGTAAATCCGGTCGTCTGCGTTCAGGAATACGGCAAACGGGGCGGGATATATTTCGCAGTCTCCCTGTTTACGCCGTATATAATCCTCAATAAGATAGGTCAGATTCTTTACAAATCGTTGGTGGAGCCTGCCGGGCGCTGCCATCATATACAGCTCGCCGTCGATCAATTCGGCCCTTTTTCCCTCCGGCAGATTATTGATATCATCCATCGTGTAGTATTCCGGTTGCCTTGCTGCTAAACTCATTTCGCCACCTTTCTTTCAGCCGGTGGGGCAAGCTTTTACCGTAGCTCCCGGGGGAACTGTCCGAATCTCCTGCCAGGCTGAAGCTGTCATTGTCTGTGTGCCCTTATATGAATCTGATTATACCAGAACAGGGGGAGAACTACAATACTGAAAAACCATGCCCGGGGCAGTCTGCTTCGGGAAAAGTAATGAGATTCCTTCTGGACGGTTCTCGCTGAACGCTTCCTTCTGGTTGGTAGACTGCGGAAAAATGATGCGGAAAAAAACGGACAAAAAATGTAAATAATGGTTGCTTTTCTATGGGGACTGTGTTAAGATAGACAATATATGAAATGCGAGATACGGTTTCCGGTGGATAAAACCCTCTCATGAGGGCAGGGAGACCATAGGAGGTGTGGGACAGTTGGGAGCCTTAAAGATTATACTGACAATTTTATTCATCATCATATGCATAGCGCTTGTTGTGTTGGTATTGATGCAGGAGGGCAAGTCGGCGGGACTTGGGGCCATCAGCGGAGCCGCTGAGACTTACTGGGGCAAGAACAAAGGACGCTCCATGGAGGGCCTCTTGGTAAAGCTTACCAAGATATTGGCCGCATTGTTCATGATTCTTGCGGTCATACTGAATCTGAATGTATTTTAAGATACGTAGAAAAGACACTCTTGCGGATGCGGCAAGGGTGTTTTTATGTTCACCTGCAAAAAGCGGGTATGGGGTATAGCAGGATATGGGAAATATGAGTCAAAAAGCGTGGGACGCCAGGAAGAAGATCATCTGTGAGCTGGTCAGCGATTCCATCTACGTCCCCATGAAAGAGAAGGAGATGGCCGCCTTCATGCAGGTGGCCAAAGAGGACAGGGAGGACTTCCGCGCAATCCTGCGGGAGCTCCTGGAGGAGGGGAAGCTGGCCCTCACCCCAAAAGCGAAATATGTCAAAGGCAACGGCCGTGCCCTGACAGGGACCTTCATCAGCCATGCCAAGGGCTTCGGCTTCGTGGAGATAGAGGGGCGCAAAGAGGACCTGTACATCCCGGAGGACAAGACCGGCGGCGCTTTCCACAAGGACACCGTGGAGGTGGCCCTGCTGCCTGAGTGCGAGGGGAAGCGGCAGGAGGCCCAGGTAGTCAGGATCGTCGCCCGGGGCATGAAGCAGATTGTGGGCACCTATGACAGGGCAAAGGAACACTACGGATTTGTAGTCCCGGACAACAATAAGCTCCCCCAGGATATCTTCGTGCCAAAGGAGCATTCCAAGGGAGCCATGAGCGGCCACAAGGTGGTGGTGGACATCACGGACTACGGCAATGACAGAAAAAGCCCCGAGGGCAGGGTGGTGGAGATCCTGGGCCATATCAATGACCCCGGCGTGGACATCATGTCCATCGTCCGCGGCTATGAGCTGCCGGTGGAATTCTCCACGAAGATCATGAACCAGGTGGAGCGGGTGTCCCAGGAGGTGTCCGAAGCGGATATGGAGGGGCGCAGGGACCTGCGGGACCTGGTCATGGTCACAATCGACGGCGAGGACGCAAAGGACCTGGACGATGCGGTCAGCATCGCATTTGACGGGGAGAGATACCGTCTGGGCGTCCACATCGCGGACGTGACCAACTATGTCCAGGAGAATTCCGCCCTGGACAGGGAGGCCTTGAAGCGGGGCACCAGCGTGTACCTGGTGGACAGGGTAATCCCCATGCTGCCCCACGCGCTGTCCAACGGCATCTGCTCCCTGAACGCGGGCTCGGACAGGCTGGCCCTGAGCTGCCTGATGACCGTGGAGCCGGACGGGGAGATTTCCGATTACGAGATTTGCGAGTCCGTGATCCGGGTGGACAAGCGCATGTCCTACACGGTGGTGAAAGAGCTGCTGGAGGACGAGGGCCTTGCGGAGCGCGAGGAGGCCTACGGGCAGTATAAGGAGCTTGTCCCGATGTTCCGGGAGATGGAGAAGCTGGCCGCCATACTGCGGGAGAAGCGCCGTAAGCGGGGCTCCATCGATTTCGACTTCCCGGAGTGCAAGATTCTCCTGGACAGGGACGGCCATCCCACGGAAATCAAGCCCTACGAGCGCAATGTGGCCACGGATATCATAGAGGATTTCATGCTGGCGGCCAACGAGACCATAGCCCAGCATTTCTACTGGATGGAGCTGCCCTTCGTCTACCGCATCCACGATGTGCCGGACGGGGAGCGCATCCAGAAGCTGGCCGCGTTCATCAACAATTTCGGCTACTACATGAAAGCGGTGGGAAGGGCAGGGCAGAAGACCTCCGGGGAGGAAGTCCACCCCAAGGAGATCCAGAAGCTCCTGGCCAAAATCGCCGGGACGCCCGAGGAGCCCATGATCAGCCGCCTGGCCCTGCGGAGCATGAAGCAGGCCAAGTACAGCGTTGACTGCAACGGTCATTTTGGGCTGGCATGTCCCTACTACTGCCACTTCACCTCCCCCATCCGCAGATACCCGGATCTCCAGATTCACAGGATCATCAAGGAGCAGCTCCGGGGGAGGCTCAAGGAGGAGCGGATTGCCCATTACCGGGAGATTCTGCCGGAGGTGGCAAAGCACAGCTCCGAGACCGAGCGCCGTGCGGAGGAGGCGGAGCGGGAGACCGACAAGCTCAAGAAGGTGGAGTACATGGAGGAGCGCATCGGAGAGGAATACGACGGCGTCATTTCCGGCATCACAAGCTTCGGCATCTATGTAGAGCTGCCCAATACGGTGGAGGGGCTGATACATGTGTCCAAGCTGCCCGGGGACTTCTTCCGCTATGACGAGGGCAGGTACGAGATGGTGGGGGACGCCACAGGGAAGAGCTACAAGCTGGGCATGCCCGTCAGGGTGTGGGTGGAGGAGTGCGACCGGTTCAACCGGACGATTGATTTCAGCATTGCATAAAGCAGCATGTGCCAAAAGGGCGCTTGCGGGGACAGAGGTGACAGAAATGGCAAAGGAAAAGGAACCGCAGAAACTGATTGCCAACAACAAAAAGGCATACCACGAATACTTCATAGACGAGACCTATGAGGCAGGCATCGCCCTCCACGGCACGGAGGTGAAGTCCATGCGCATGGGCAAGTGCAGCATCAAGGAATCCTTTGTCCGCATAGAGGACGGGGAGGTTTTCGTCTACGGCATGCACGTCAGCCCTTATGAGAAGGGGAACATCTTCAACAAGGATCCCCTGCGGGTGAAGAAGCTCCTGATGCACAAGTATGAGATCAACAAGCTGGCGGGCAAGGTGGCCGAGAAGGGCTACACCCTCGTCCCCCTCCAGGTCTATTTCAAGAACGGCAGGGTCAAGACCCAGATAGGCCTGGCCCGGGGCAAGAAACTCTACGACAAGCGGGAATCCATCGCCAGAAAGGACCAGCGCAGGGAAGCGGAGCGGGATTTCAAGATAAAAAATATTTAAAGGCTTTACACCGTTCTGAAAGATTGCTATAATAAAGGCGGAGGGAACTGGTTGGACTGTTGCGCTGTACCGGGAAAGCAGGTGGTCGGATGTCTGATAAAGAGCTTTTGCAGAAAAACGTGGAGGAATTCGCAAGACTACAGGGATACATGGTTCTTGTGGAAAAGAGTTCCGATGCGTACAAGGCGATGAAAGGCCGTTACGTGGAGCTGAAGGTGATACTGACGGCATCCGGTATCAATCTTACGGAACTGGATATCATAAAAGAGTAGGAGATACTGACAGATGATGGATGGAATGACAGATAAGCAGTTTGACAGGATCATAAAAATGGTATCCATGATCTTGGACGGCTGCAAGGATTTGGAGGAGGCAAAGGAAAAGATTGCGGAGCTGTTGGAGGAGCGGCCGCAGTCGGAAGAAGCTTGAAAATCATATAAGGGGTAGTAAAGGTTTCGACAGGGGTCTTGCAGCTGGAGAAGCTATCCGTTGCGACACGTTAATCGCAAACTTAAACTAAACGCTGAAGATAATTATCAGTACGCACTGGCTGCTTAATCGCAGCCGGTGACGCCGCCTCAGGCGGCTTGTCCGCTCCGGGGCACCCACACTCCGAAATCCGGGCATCGACGATGTGGGAAACGACGCGCGCTAAGCTTTGCCCGCGCGGGCGTACCATGAAGCTACCGAATCTGCCAGATCGTTCGTTGTCTGTCAGAGGAGGGAAAATGCAGGAGAAAGACCTGCGAAGATAACGGACTATGATAGTAGAAGGACAGGGAATGGGCTTTTGGACAGGGGTTCGACTCCCCTCTACTCCATTAAAACGCGAAGTTCCGAACCCGCTGAGCAAATCTTATTTTTCAGTGCATCGGAACATTTTCGCTATTATTGTTCCGTTTCAAGAGCAATAAGATAACAGACAAAATGAGGCTCCCAGATAGATTCTGGGAGTTTTATTTTTGCATTGTCCAGTAATCTACATCCATGCTGCCTCATAACCCAGCGGCCCGCCTAGGCAGGCCCGACTGTTTCCCAAAAAAGAAATGGGGAAGACAGTCATGATAAAGATTGGGCGCATTTCGGATGTAAGCACTGATTTCGACGAGAACTGGCTAGTGGTCCGCTCGCTTAAGGCAGTTCCGCCCCACGCCATCCATGAGCCGCGGCTGAGCCCATCCCGTCGGCTGTTCCACAGCTATCTGGATGCAAAGGCAGAAGGAAAAGTGGATGCGGAATGGTTCCAGCGGGTCTATGTAAGGGCATTCCTCCAGGAGCTGGCCTCGGACAGGGCAAACATGCTGCTGCTCGACCAGCTGTACCGTGACAGCTTCACGAAGGATATCCTGCTGGCCTGCTTCTGCGCGGATGAGGTCCTGTGCCACCGCAGCATACTGGCTGGGCTGCTTGCAGGCGTGGGAGCAGACATTGAATGTGGTGCCAGGTATCTGAAATACTTTGGGATGCTCCAGGAGACGCTCTCCGGCAAGAACTGAAAGGGGCTTGACAGCAGGACCAGAGTGGGACAAGGCTGGACATGGGCAGCGGAGCCATACAGGAAATACGGCTCCCTGTATAGCCGGGCTCCCTATCATAGACACTAAAATTACAATCAACGTATCAGGAAGACATGTGGGACAGGCCAGAAGCCTGTCCGCATGCATTTTCTTGATATGTTGGTTTTTTATTGCCCAGAATCAGGGAGGGTGCAGCCGTTGCCTAGCATTATAATTAAGGAGGTTGGCAATGAACAATAAGAAAAATGACGTACCCACAGGCCAGGGGTACCCCTGGTATGACGACCGCGTGGCGGCATCACAGGGGGAAGAGGCTCCAGACCCTGTCTGGCCCTACAATACGCTCCCACCCAGGGATGCCTATGATACCCCTAAAAAGATTTACGGGTATCTGGACGGCCACGTCTGGAAGCAGGATGCGGCAAAGAAAGCCGCGTCCATCATAGCCTACAACTGCTTCGAGCGGGCCGTCAAGTCCAATGCCCTGTTCGTAGGCCCCAGCGGCTGCGGCAAGACGCATATCTGGCGGTGCTTGAAGGGCATCTTCCCGGACTGGATTGAAATCGTGGACGGGAGCAACCTCACCCTGGACGGCTGGAAGGGTGAGAAGAAATGGGGCAGCCTGCTCTCGTCCCCCATCTTCCGCTCCGGCAGGCACACCATCTTGGTCATCGATGAGGCGGACAAGATGCTGGCTCCTAAGTATAGCGGCGGGGAGAACACCAGCCATAGCATCCAATCGGAGGGGCTGGCCATGATGGAGGGGACCCATGTCGTAATAAAGGAAGGCCAAGCCTCCTACCGCATCAATACGGCCAAAATCAGCTTCGTCTTCTGCGGCGCGTTCTCTGCTAAGGCCGCGGACATTGCCAGCAAGGAGTCAGGGAGCCGGATTGGCTTCGGCGCGGCCCCGGATGGGGCGGAGCCTTATGCCCGCCCGATGACGGAAGCGGATTTAATCGCTTTCGGCGTGATGCCGGAGTTCATGGGGCGGATACAGAGGGTTGTGCCCCTGGAGCCCATGACGGCGGACGACTACTACCGCATGACGGACAGCTCCTGCGGCCCCATGCAGCATCTCTGGCGGCAGTGCCGCGCGGAGATACATCTCACCAGGCGGACGCGCCATGAGCTGGCAGAGGCGGCCGCGAAGAGCGGGCTGGGCATCCGCGGGATGGAGAACCGGATACGGGACATGCTGGACGAGGCATTGTTCGAGGACTGCAGCAAGCGGCGCTTCGAGCTCTGAGCGCCATGCGGAAGGAGGGATTTGCATGAATATGGTATTTAGCTTCGGCGACTGCTCCAGCCTCGAAGGGGTACGGTTTGACGGCCTTACCGGGCGGGAATACGTGATATCCACTAAGGACGCCCTGAATGTCATGAGGGTGCGGAACCCGGCCATAGCCTTCAGCCAGGACACGGATGCAGGGGCCTATGATGAGGTGCCGGACGAGGACTATGAGCAGATGCATCATATGGTAGATGCCATCAAGGAGCTCTGGCGCTATCCGGGGGAGTTGGGGGAAAGCGGCGTGCAGGACGAGATGAACATCCTGATGCTGCTGGCCAACGCCATAGAGCTGGTAAGCAGGCAGGACGTGGAGCTCAGGCGGTACAGGGGGAAGCAGGGATGATGCCTACATGGAAGGGCCCGTCCCGGCGGCACCGCCGCCGGAATGGGCCCCAAGACATCAATGTGGCATCAGCCTTATTGGCATACGGCTTGTATGGCAGAGAGTCTGGCCTTTGCATCCAGAAGCGCCAGATACTCCGTATACGGTATCGTTACGGTACGTAAAGCATCAGCATCGTCAGGGACTGGGGGCCTGCCTGCTGTCTGGTCAGGTCCGAGGACAGGTTTCCCTTTTCTGGCAGGATAGCGGTCCGTGCCTGGCCCTGGTGCCATCCCCTCATAGATATACACCCACTTCGCAAGGGTCTTCCTGTTGATGCCGTACCTCTCCGCAAACTGCCTCAGGCTGATTGGCTGGCTGGCCAGGAACAGCTCCACGTAATTCTTACGTATGTCATAGGAATAAGGCCCCCAGGTATTTATTGGGTCTACTGCCGTCCCTTCTCTTATTACATCATCATGCATATTGCTATCCCCTCCCGACAGCCTCTTTTCTTCTATTATAGTTGGTCCTGTACCGGAAATCCATTGGCTTTTCCCACGAAAATAAAGGAATTCTCGAAAAGACCAGAATCCCCTCATATATGAGCAGGTTCCAGAATGCCCGTTTCCAGGGCACCTTCATATATGAGGGGATTCTCCGCGTCCCTGTCCCATGCCCGGTTTGTGCTTATTGCACAAACCCAACGGAGCCTGAAAAGGAGGTGGTGGAGACATGCATGTATGCCAGTACAGCGTGGCCATGGACGAATGCGGCAGGAACGTGCTGGTCAAGGACTCGGCAAGCGATTACCCCTGCCTTGACAAGCTGGACAGTCCAGATGGGGCGGCACAGCTCATGAGGGACGTGTTCGGGCTCCATACCAGAGCCGAAGAATATGTCTACCTAATCTGCCTGATGACGAGCGGCAGGCCCATCGGTTTCTTCGAGGTCTCCCACGGCACATGCAGCACGGCTCCGCTCGGCCCCCGGGAAATCCTGGTCCGTGCCCTGCTGTGCGGGGCGGCCAATATCCTCATTGTCCACAACCATCCAAGCGGAGACATGACGCCGTCCCGGGCAGACAATGAAATGACGGAAAGGATGCGGGAAGCGGCGGACCTAATCGGGATTGGGCTCTGTGACCATATCATCATCGGCGGCTGGGGCCACTATAGCTACAGAGCGGCTGGGAAGCTGGATGCGGCGGTCTGAGGGATGGGGCAGGCCTCTGGAAGGGATTCCACCCGGCTCATGGCCGGGTGCAGCGGGGATTGGAGGAAAGGAGGCATGGGATGGAATACAGGAAGATATATAGGCTGTACCAGGGCACCACGGGGACACCAAGGGAAAGGGCCGAGGCCATCCGCAAGGCCATTCAGGGCAGACCGGAATACGGCCGCCTGGCGGATGCACCAGTGGAGTGGCTGGAGCACAAGATAGAGACCGGCGAAATCAACTGCTGGAAATAAGGCGGGAGCCTGCCGGAAAGGAGGCATGGAGATGCATATTGCACTGACAGGCAGCAAGGATGGGGCGTACACCGACCCGACGACCTGCAATGCGTATATCGACTATAGGGATGCCGTCAATATCGATGATGTGGACCTCTCGGATGCCAATAACCTGGCCATCCACAGGGACAGGGATGGCCGGATGAAGATAATACAGGTTGGCGGCTATAGCAGGGAACGGGGATTGTTTGTTGATATGTATTGATGGAAAGGAGACCAAAGATATGGAGATGAAAGATTTTGCCTCAAAAATCCGTGACTCGGTAAGAGATGGACTGGGCGATGGCTATAAGGTGGATGTAAAAGAGGTGAACAAGAACAATAGCGTTGTCCGGAACGGCCTGGTGATTTTAGCGCAGGGGCAGAATGTGGCCCCCACAATCTACTTGGAGGACTTCCTTGAGGCTTATGAGTCTGGGATGCCCCTTGAGACAGTTGTCCAGCAGATGCTTGACTCTTACAGACGGAGCATGCCGACGGATGGCTTGGACATGGATTTCTTCCGCCATTTCGAGAAAGTGCGGGACAGGATATGCTTCCGGCTCATTGGCAAGAAAGGGAACGAGGCACTGCTGGAGAAAATCCCCTACATTGACTTCCTGGACCTGGCCATCTGTTTCTATTATGCCTACCAGGATGAAAGCCTGGGGGAGGGGAGCATCCTTATTTACAATTCCCATGTGGAGATGTGGGGGACCAATGCGTTTGAGCTCATGAGCACGGCAAGGCGCAACACCCCCAGGCTCCTGCCCTGGACATGTTGCTCCCTGGCTGAGGCGATGGATGCGGCGGGCTGGGAAAGCGATGCAGAGCTGGACGGGTTCCTGGCGGGGCTGCCGATGAAAGTGCTCAGCAACACGAAGCAGGTACATGGCGCCGCATGCATCCTCTATCCTGGCGTGCTGGAGGCGCTGGCGCAGGAAGGGGGATGCGGCTTCTATATCCTCCCCAGCTCCATCCATGAAGTGATGCTGCTCCCGGATACGGATGGACACATGTCCGCAGACTGCCTCAAGCTGATGATAGTGGATGTAAACAGCACGAAAGTAGCACCGGAAGAAGTGCTTTCCGACACGCTGTATTATTATGATGCCGACCAGAAGCGGGTCAGGCAGATTGCCTGAGAGACGCTGTCCCCCAGGCAATGGAGCGCGAAAGGAAGGAGGAGAAACGGATGAACAAAGTCATGCTCATGGGCCGCCTGACGCGGGACCCTATGATACGCCATGCCCAGAGCGGGGCGAAGGTGGCCAGCTACAGCCTGGCCGTAGGGCGTGCATATAAGGGCACGGATGGGACAACGGCCGACTTTCCACGATGCGTGTGCATCTTCCCGAAGGTGGCCGAATTCGCGGAGCAGCATCTCCGCAAGGGGCTCAAGGTCATCGTGGTGGGCAGAATACAGACAGGGAGCTATACCAACAAGGACGGCCAGAAGGTCTACACCACGGATGTCATCGTGGAGAGCCAGGAGTTCGCGGAGGGCAAGAAAAATGCGCCGAAGACGGGAAGCGGGCTTGAAACGGACAAGGACGGCTACCTGGTGGTGCCGGACGATATCGATGATGAGCTGCCGTTCGCGTGACGGCAGCCTGTACACAGAGAGGAGACAGGATACATGAAAGAGACAATGATGATTGCGGCCGGGAGGCTGCACCCGAACCCAGACAACCCCCGCCAGGGCCTGGGCGACCTGACCGAGCTGGCTGATTCCATCAAGGCAAAGGGAATCCTGCAGCACCTGGTGGTGATGCCCCAGGAGGATAGGCCCGGGGAGTACACCATCATCATGGGGCACCGCCGCCATGCCGCCGCTGTGCAGGCCGGGCTTAAGGAGCTGCCCTGTCTTGTGGAAGGGAAGGTAGGGAGGTCCGACCAGGTGGCGCTGATGCTGGCTGAGAACCTGCACCGCAGCAACCTCACGCCCTATGAGGAGGGGCAGGGCTTCCAGATGATGCTGGATTTGGGGGAGACCGAGCAGGGCATCTGCCAGAAGACTGGCTTCGGCAAGACTACCGTCCGGCACCGCATCAACATAGCGAAGCTTGACCAGAAAAAAATCAAGAAGCTCCAAGATGACCCGTCCTTCCAGCTCTCGCTGACAGACCTGGTTGCGCTGGAGAAGGTGCCGGACATCGACAGGCGCAACGAAATCCTGGACGAGGCCAGGGACGGCCGCGACCTGGCGTATAGGGCCCAGTGCGCCGCCAACGAAATCAAGCGGGAAAGGAACCTCGCTAAGGCCATCCTGATGCTGGAAAAGGCAGGGGTCAAGCCACTGCCGGACAAGGCGGCATCGGAAGTCTGTAACTCTTCTAAGTGGCAGACCGTTGAGACAATCGACCTGGAGTCCGACCTGCCGGAAAGCTACCAGCCGAAGCAGGCCGGGGAGCTGTACCATTACAGGACCTACCGGGAAATCCAAATCCTCAAACGTGCGGAGAAGCAAAAGACTGCCCAGAAACCGAAGACAGAAGCTGAAAAGAAGAAACAGGAGCAGGAGAACCTGCAGAAGAAGAACCGGAAGCAGCTCCTGGAAGCGGCAAAGGAGGCCGATGCCATGCGCCGTGAATTCATCTTGGGCGTGATAGACGGCAAGATTCCTGGGATTAAAGGGGATGAGCTGGCAAAGGCCCGGGAGGCCCTGTGGCGCGTCATCTACGATAACAGCGCCTGCGTGTCCCGGACAGGCTGCATAGCATTCCGCATCGGCAGGGATGATGCCTGTCCCGTCCCTGGCCAGGAGCAGGAAGAGGCCGGGAAATGGGCAGACAGGCTGGGGATGGTAGGGCAGATGCTCATTGTAGCGCACGGTTCATGCAGCTGCAGGGGGCTGGTGGGCAGCAATGGGGAATACGATGCCGGGGCTGCTGGGAAGGTGAAGAAGCTGTATGCGGCGCTGCGGCTGTTCGGCCTGCGGGTGGAAAAAGAGACGAAGCTGATTCTCGACGGCAGGCATGGGCTGTATCACGGCAAGCCGGCTCCTGCGGAGGAGCCGGCCCTGGATGAGGATAAGGCTGTGGATGCCAAGGCCAAGACGGAGGCAGGAAATAAGCCTACTGCAGAATCCAGTGGCAAGGACAAGGCTGTGGCAGAGGTTTCTGCGACCAAGGCCAGGCACAAAGCAAAGACCAGGGATGGGAAGGAGCCTGCAGCAGAGGCCCCGGCGGCAAAGACAGGAGCCAGCAAGGCATTGGCAGCGGAGACGCAGCCAGCCAAAGAGGCTATAGCCAAGGCGCCTGCGACCAAGACGGGACCATCCAAAGAGCCTGCGGCAAAGGCCCCTATGGCGGGGACAGAGCCTGTCAGAACGGTTGCAGCCAAAGAGCCCACGGCAGTGACGGCATCCGGGGACAGGCCGAAAGCCGGGCCCGCAGCGCCAGCCGGAGCCAGCCCTGGTGCAGGGGCGGGCAAGGATGGGCGACAGCCAGCATCTGCGGACAAGACACAGGCAGCATAGACACAGAAAAGAAGGACGGGCTCCGGTGAGCATGCCGGAGTCAGTCCTGTATCAAGGAGGCAAGACGATGCGGGAATATACGATAGATGATTTCGGATTTGAGGCGATTACGGAGGAATCGCACGGCCAGTGGGAGCAGAGCCGGAAGGACCCGGAAACGGGGATGTTCGTGATAAATAGCTCTTCCGTCCTCACTGCGCTCATACAGATTGCGGGGCGGATTTGCAAGAGGTTCGCCAGTGACCTGTTCATCGATTGGAAGTCCATTGATGCGGCGCTCCGGGATAAATCATACAACGGCGGGAAATACCTGTTCGGCTTCCGCGAGAATGGGATAGACCATGCTGCGTATGTCCTGGGGCGCCTCAACGACTCCTGGATGCACTATAAGCACCAGATAAAGGAAATCTATCTGCTGGAGATAAAAGTGGCGCAGGCAACGGAATACCCGGATGAAATCGAAATCCGCATGTCCTTTGGCCCCGCGCGCCTGATGGAGGATGCCGGGACGCTGGACGGCCAGGCAGCATGAATATGGAAACGACTGGAGGTGGAACCATGCAGGGAACCATAGCGGAAATCTGCCGGGAAATAGAGTGCCATCCCGCGCGGAGCGCATGGGACAGAGGCGTCCGCAGCTATGCAGGGGAGCTTTTCGAGGCCTATATGACCGGAAAAGGCCTGCACCCATATGATGCAGATGGCCGGATTGGGAAAATCACGGATGCGGACCTGCTGAACGGCGCAGGGGACTGGAGCCGGTACAGCTATGGCGGATGTGCGGATGTCCACGACGCTGACATCTGCGAGAGGCTGTGCTGTCCATCGGAAGTAAAGAAAAAGAAGCATGGGGAGCTGCCGCCCAACGCTGGTGAGACCTGGCTGGACGTACAGGCGAGAGCGCTGAAGCAGGCAGCCAGGCTTGTGGAGCGGGTTGTGAACAGGAGGGACTTAAGTGTATATTGCGAAAGTATATCTGGACCGTAAGCTGATGAACGTGCGCCTTTATGAAGACTACGAGCATTTCCTGTCCGACCTTATAAGCGGCGGAGACGGTTTTTACGACTGTCTCCCCGAAGATAAGGCTGCTGAAACTAAATTCGACAGGCCGAAGCTTTTCTCCGGCGGGAACGACAGCCTGGGCTTCGGTGGTGACTTTGAGTACCGATACAGCAGCGGAATAACCGTATATTGCGGAACAGCCCTGACCGCAGAGGAGCTGGCAGGGGGGCTTGATATGACAAGCAAAGAATATCTGGATGCGGTTGACAGGGTGTGCATAGAGTGTGCCTTCGGGGAAGGGACCTGCCTTACCTGCCCTGTGCGCTTGACAAACTTGGCCACAAAACGGCCGGGAAAGAGGAAGTGAGATTTATTATGGAAAGCAATGGTGCCTATCCGGAGAAGATAGTGGCGTGGGCACCAACGTCTGCGGTAGGTTTGGGCAGGGATGCTTCAAAAATGCATCTACGGGAACGCAGGCGGGCTGTTGAATCAAAAACGGGATTTAAAGGAGGGAAACATGAAGGACTGGTTTGCGGGGGTGGATGACGTGCAGTCTCTCCGAGTCAGATACCGGGAGCTGTTGAAAAAGTATCATCCGGACAATGGCGGAAATGTACGCACCATGCAGGAAATCAATGCGGAGTACGACCGAATCTCCGCAGAGATGAGCCGGAGCAGACATGCAGGGGAGGCGTCCGGCGAGGAGGGACGGAAGGATTATGAGGCGGACGTGGCCTGCCGCGAGATACTGGAGGCCATCATCGGGTTCGACATCCAGATAGAGATTATCGGTACATGGATATGGTGCTTTGGGTGCAGGGCCGTAAAGGATGCGCTGAAACAGCTTGGCTTTAAATACGCACCGAAAAAGAAAGCCTGGACATGGCACTATGGCGAGTACAGACGTTTCCATCGGGGAGAGACGCCGCTGGAAGAGATACGGGAAAAGTACGGGAGCCGGACGGTGGGCCGCCCGGAAAGCCCAAGACACGCGATAAAATAGGGAAAGGAGAAATATGCCATGTGCGCAATGGACTATCAGCCAGTCGATGGCCATGCAGGCCCCTGTGGGAGCTGCCCGGATTACCTCTCCTGTCTCTTATACACATCTGACGCTGCCGACGAAGAGACTCGTGTA